>CANHXF010000071.1 GCA_947464515.1 Flavobacteriales bacterium | reverse complement strand
TTCCGCTCTTCCGTTTTCCGACCCTTGTATAGATTCATTTATTTCTTTCCTATTGCTTTAATGGGATTTGAACCACTCGACATTATGTTCATGTATACTGCGACCCAAATATGGGGCATTTTGGTCCACACCGAACTCATTCAGAATTTAGGTTGGTTGGAAAAAGTTCTTGTGACCCCATCTCACCACAGAGTACACCACGCAAGCAACCCAAAATACCTCGATAAAAACATGGGTATGTTATTGATTATCTGGGACAAATTATTTGGAACCTTCCAAAAAGAACTTCCAGCAAATGATTATCAACCAATCCAATACGGCCTGACCAAAAATATTGAAAACCCCAATCCCGTTAATCTGGTTTTTTCCGAATGGCAACAAATTTGGCGAGATGTTTTCCAACCAAATATTTCTCTAAAACATCGTCTGCTATATGTTTTTGGACCTCCTGGTTATAGTCACGATGGCAGCCGCCAAACTAGCAATGCATTAAGAAAATTGGAAGACAACACGTAAAATTCTTGTTTGAACAAACATTGCAATTTTTTTAGACTAAATTGCCTTTTTTTTGATAATGTCGTTTAAATACCTCTCAAAAGACAGTCCGGATCTTATCCTAAAACAGATCAAAGTAAAAGTAGATAATTACTTTTTGGACAATGACTACACCAAAAATGGGAATGGAAATTTGGCGCTTAAATTTATCGCGCAGTTGACCTTGGTTATCGTTTCAGCATACTGGGTTTTCCATGCTAATAGTTTCTTAACCTTATGTTTGGCCTACCTATCCGTTGGATTTTCCATGCTGTTATTGGGCATCAATTTTGGCCACGACGGTGCTCATGGTTGTCTTACTGGCAATAAAAGATTCGACGGGACCTTATTTCAAATCATTTATGCCATGCAAGGTTTGGGTGGTTACATGTGGCAAATTCGACATAACTCTGCTCACCATATTTTCCCTAATGTTTATGACCGTGATTCCGACCTTGAAATGTCGCCGTTGATTCTTTTGAATCCCAAACAAAAATCAAAGCCCATTCACAAATACCAACACATTTACGCCCCGTTTTTGTATTTAATCGTGACCCTGTTTTGGATCTTTGCCGAAGATTTTATCATTCTGATTCGCAAGGATTCTGCGAATTCGCGGATCAAAAAAATCCCTACCATTGAATGGATCAAAATTGTAGCTATCAAACTCATTTATATCTTCAACTTTATTGTATTACCTACGCTAATTGCGGATTTTAGTTTATTCCAGGTAGTTGGAGCATTTTTAATCATGCACTTTATTGTTTCCTTCTTCTTGACATTCACTTTTTTCATTTCGCATCACATTCAAGAAATTAGATATGTAAGGGCTAATGAAGAAACCAATATCATCGAAAATTCATGGCTCAGCCATCAAATCAATACAACAATAGATTTTCATCCCACAAGCTATATTGCTCATTTTCTGTTCGGTGGATTTAATACACATATTGCCCATCACATTTTTCCGGAAATTTGTCATATCCATTACCCAACACTTACCCAAATCGTAAAAAAAACCCTCGAGGAAAATAACGTGGGCCACTGGTATAAGTCGTTTACTTTTTGGGAAGGCATGAGATCACACATTTTACATCTCAAACAGACCGCACATGAGATTTTGGAGAATCAAGAGCATGAGGAATTATCATCAATAGAAATAAGAAATTAACAAAAGAGAGACCATCAGATTGTGAGGAGAGGAATTGAGAAATTAACACGAAAATTTAAAAAGTCTACCATCAAATTTATGGGTTTTGCCATGGCAATCACACTGTTGGTTGGTGCGTCAAAATTGCCCAAAAAATTGCCCGCATTTTCCGCTGATATGATAATCGGAAATTGGATGGATGACAAAAACGAAGTCCTTGTAAACATTTACAAAGTCAACAACAAGTACTTCGGCAAAGCCATTTGGATTCAGAATCTTTCAAATCCAGGACAACCCTTAATAAAAGCGGAACAACACTGGATTGGTATGATCTTGATGAAAGATTTTATTTGGCAAAATAATGAATGGTCTCACGGAACCATATTTCATCCAAGAGAAAATCAAACCTATTCTGCTTATATCACTCCAATAAATCAGAACAATATCAAAGTAACTGGCTTCGTCTGGTTTAGATTTCTATCGCAAGCAGCAATTTTTCATCGAACCACCCGCAAACGATAATTTCCCCAACTCCATCAAAAAGTTCTGCGAATTGCTGAACAAACCAAATGCGCTCATTTATCTTTGCTACAATGAGTTATAAAATTCAGTTTTCTCAATGGTTGATGCAACAGCTTCAGAACGCCGGAGCTACAGCCAATTCATGTGAAATCTTACACCCCCTCGTCTTGTCGATGGGCCTCCTCGCACTCATCGCTATCGCCGATTTTGTCTCTAGAAAAGTCATCCTCACTTTGGTGGCCCGTTATGCAAAAAAATCAAATAACACATACGACGATATTTTGGTTGAAATGCGGGTTTTTATTTATCTCGCACATGTTGTTCCCGCCTTAGTTGCAAAAAAAGGACTCATTTTTATCTTCAATGAAAACTCGGATTGGATTAACATTTTACAACATCTAATCGATGCTTATATCATCATCGCCATCATCCGTTTTGTACAAGCTGTGCTCCGGGCCATAAAAATCTTTTTACTCAATTCCGAAGATTTCAAAGACAAACCCATTGGATCCTATACCCAACTGCTCAACATCATCAATTATGCAGTAGGCATTCTGTTTATCATTAGCAACATCACCGATAAACCCCTGTGGACATTACTTACCGCTTTTGGTGCACTTTCAGCCTTGGTAATTCTAACCTTCCGCGATACCATTTTGGGATTGGTGGCTTCCATTCAAATTTCCGGAAACGATATCGTTAGAATGGATGATTGGATTGAAGTACCCAAATACGGGGCAGATGGTCATGTAGTAGAAATAAATCTTACCAATATCAAAGTAAAAAACTGGGACAACACCATCACCACCATTCCTACCCATGGCCTAATTAACGATGCGTTCAAAAACTGGAGAGGCATGGAAGAAAGCCAAGGCCGCCGAATGAAACGCGCCATCAACATCAAAATTTCTACCATCCAATTCTGCACCCCTCAAATGCTGGAACGCTTCAAAAAAATTGAACTAATTAAAGACTACATCGATAAAAAGCAAGTGGAAATTGATGCCTATAACGAAAAAAATAAGATCGATAAATCCACCCTTGCCAACGGTAGAAACTTAACTAATGTAGGAATTTTTAGGGAATACATGTATCGCTACGTCGATCAACATCCTAAGGTCAACAAGAAATTAGTGGCAATAGTGCGACAGCTATCTCCGAGCGAAAAAGGTCTGCCTCTGGAATTGTACTGCTTCACCCGCGACAAACAATGGATCGACCACGAAAATATCGCTGCCGACATTTTTGACCATGTGTTGGCCGTTGTGCCCAATTTTGATTTGGAAATTTTCGAGTCCCCTTCTGGCAAAGAAAGTTGATTGCGTGAAAATTTCACGTTCCAATTTACCCCATTCCTCACCGCGATTTTTGTATCTTTGATTCATGGTCATTCGTCTGCCCAAATGGTTTTTACTTTGCCTCTGCTCTTTCTTCTTAAGCCAGGGAAATAAAGTCGTCGACAACCTGTTTGAATATTCCAAAAATATAGAGATTTTCACAGCCCTTTATAAGGAATTAGGCACCAACTACGTCGATGAAATCGAACCGGGAAAACTCATGAAAACAGGCATCGATGCGATGCTTAAATCACTAGATCCCTACACCAATTTTTTTACAGAATACCAAGCGGAGGAAGCCCTCATAGAAAAACAAGGACAATATGGCGGCGTGGGTTGTAGAATCATGATTCGAAATCATTACCCCGTTGTCAATTTTATCGAAGAAGGCTATGCGTTTAACATCGCCGATGTAAGACTCGGTGATATCATTAGCAGCATCAACGGCATTTCATTAAAAGACAAGTCAACCGACCAACTGCTGAGCATGGTTCGAGGCGCCCCTAATACCTCCTTTTCCATAGAAATCGATCGCGACGGCAAAAGCATCAAAAAGCAAATCACACGCATGGCAATCAAAACTGCCAGTGTATCATTCAGCGGTCTATACCAAGGCGATATTGCCTACGTAAAACTCGAAGAATTTGGTCAACACGCCTCAGACGAAATTGAAGCATCACTCAAAAAGATGATGGAGAAAACGGAGTTAAAAGGGGTGATTTTGGATTTGCGCGACAATGGCGGTGGACTCCTAAATGAAGCCGTTCAAATCGTTGGACTTTTTGTTGGTGAAAATCGATCCATCGTTACACTTAGAGGTCAAAACGTAACCGGCCCAAAAAACTGGATCACACCCAACAAAGCCCTTTTGCCAAATACTCCCCTTGTTGTTTTAGTCAATGAACATTCCGCCTCCGCATCTGAAGTCGTTAGTGGCAGCCTACAAGACATGGATCGCGCAGTGATTATGGGCCAAACGAGTTTCGGAAAAGGGTTGGTGCAGAATTACGCGAGTTTGCCTTATAGAACCCAAATGAAACTCACCGTTGCCAAGTACTATACCCCCAGTGGTCGATGTATTCAAAAACTTCAATATGGTGATCGCGATGAAAATGGCGTTGCAAAAACGATGTCGACCGCGCAAAAAAAGGCCTTCAAAACCCAAGGCGGAAGAACCGTTTACGAAGGCGGTGGCATAGATCCCGATGTGGCCTTAAAACCCTACCAAGGATTGGAAATACTAAAGTGGCTGGAGCAAGAAAATATCGTATTCGATTGGGCCAATCAGCAATATAACCTTCAACCCGACAGCATCTTTCATCCAATTACCGAACAACAGTTTGCTCAATTCTCTCAATTTGCAATCAAAAAAAGCCAGATTACTCTTCAGGAAAAATTGCACAAAGCAATGACATCGATGTACTCCGACACCTTGTTTATCAAACAAATTTCTGGACTAAAAATCAATGCGGATCATGTTGCAAACAAAGTAAAAACGGATTTAACCACCCAAAAATCAAGCATCATTTTGCAGATGAATCGCGCATTGATGGAAAGAAAGTTAAAGAAAAATCGTTTTCACCAAGAATGGTTGTTGTTAGACCTTGAGTCCAAAGAAGCTGCGGCCTTGATACACCAGTTGGACCGATATCAATCATTATTAAAATAACCCCGTCACGAACGCATCGCAATGTTAATCACCTCAACTGAATTTTCGTGGACATTGATTAATATCTCCACCGATTTGCTGACCGCGGGCTTTCTTTGGCTTTTATTATTGGGTTCTTTTGGAGGATTACTCGCTGGACTTTTGGGCGTAGGCGGTGGAATGTTGTTTATCCCAGTGATCACATCTTACCTGCATCAATACGATATCAGCAGTGCCGAAATGGTCAAATTTACGCTGGCAAATTCTATCGCTTTGGTATTCATGTCCGGCGTTTCTGGAACCTTTCGTCAAATCAAAATGGGTACTTGGCAATGGAAACAAAGCCTCACAATTGGCATCCCCGGAGCCATCAGCAATTTCTTTATGACCCAAGGCATACAGCAAGGAAATTGGTATCAAAAGGACGTGTTTCAAGGCGTATTTTTGGGATTTTTAGTGCTTAGTATTCTCAATATGATTTTTGGGAAGTCGAAATCATCCCGTAAAGAAGATATCACCCTCAAAAACAATGAAACAATTGTCGACACAAGCATACCCTATCACTTTAGCTTAGTTAACGACTGGCCTTCTATGCTGGTGGGTATTTTCGCCGGAACCATTGTCGCCCTGAGTGGCCTAGGTGGGGGTATTATTATGGTGCCACTATTCGTAATCATCTTAAAGAAATCTATGCACAGCGCCACTGCATTATCGCTTTCCATTGTGCCAATCCTTTCCATCTCCGCCTTGATAAAATATGTGAGTATCACCCCCACCCATCAGATTTCAGATTATCAAACCGGCTATCTTTTGTGGATTATGCTTATTCCCATGTTATTGGGTGTTGTTTTCTTCTCATCTTTGGGACAGAAAATCGCGACCAAAGTACCCGTTGTTTGGCTCCGTGTTATATTTGCACTACTTTCTGCTTTCATTTTAGTAAAAACCCTTTTAGAACTATATTCATGAGATTGATTTCATTATCTATTATTGCTCTTTGCAGTACTACCATAGCCCAAGCACAACAAGTCCCCGCGACAAGAGCTGAGCGATTGAAAAAGGACATTAGTTACCTCGCAAGTGATGAACTTCAAGGCCGTCAAACCGGATCACCCGGAGAAATGATGAGTGCGGAATACATCAAGCAACAATTCATCGCAGCCAAGCTTCAGCCCCAAACCCAAGAATTTGATATCGTAAAATTGCGATTGGCAAGTAACAAATGTCTTTTTGGTGTTCGCGCGCCAGGCATCGACACCGTCATCAGAAAACTAACCCTATTCAGTGAATATTATCCTTTGTCGCAAAGTGCAAACCTCGATAGCGTCACAGCCCCTTGGGTCGATTGCGGTTATGGATTGGTCCACGAAAAAACGAAAAGAGACGATTACGTTTTTGATATCAAAGGGAAAATTGCTTTGATTCGATTGGGTTTCCCCGGGATGCAAGAAAACCCCAAAGATGAACTTTCAGAGGTCGCAGAAATTCCAAATAAAATTGCAGAAGCTACCAAACGCGGGGCCGTTGGTATCATTTTCATCAAGCCTTACACCAGTTTTATCGCCCCAAGTGGCAACCTAAAACGCGATGAAAAAACCCTGTCGATCCCTGTATTCTTTTGTAATCAGACGGGTCTATTCCCAGTGGCACCCATCACCCTGATAAGCAATATTTATGTTTTGAAAGCCCAAGGACACAACGTCTATGCATTCCGCAATAACCGCAAGAAAAACACCATCGTAGTTTGTGCACACCACGATCACATTGGAATCAACGAATACGAAAACAGCAGATATACCGGCAAAGCAGAAATTCACAATGGTGCCGATGACAACGCTTCTGGCGTGGCTGCCATGTTAGAGATGGCAAGAACCTTAAAAGGCAGGAAATACAAGAAAAATAACTACCTATTTATCGCATTCAGTGGTGAAGAATTGGGATTGCTAGGCTCTAAGTTCTTTACGCAAAACCCTCCCGAAAATCTTACAGGAAATAACAATGGCAAATTGGGGAAGATCAACTATGTGATTAACATCGACATGCTAGGAAGAATCGATACGACCAAGAAAGTGCTCACGCTCAACGGTGTTGGGACTTCTCCGCAGTTCGAAAAGGCAATCGCAATGATCAAAACCGATACCAATCAAATCAGAATTATCACAACTAAGAGTGGTCTAGGTCCAAGTGATCACGCATCGTTCTATATCGAAAATATTCCTGTAGTCCATTTCTTCAGCGGACAGCATGAGGACTATCACAAGCCTAGCGACGATGAGAATCTCATCAATTATGTTGGCATGTCAAACAGCCTAAACGTAATGGAACAGCTTGTCTCGCTCAACAACAAACGCGGCAAATTAGCTTTTACTAAAACCCAAGACGCAACGGCGGGAAGAACCAAATTCAAAGTAACATTGGGTGTGATGCCTGATTACAGTTACAGCGGAAAAGGCATGCGAATTGATGGCGTAACCGATGGCAAACCTGCTCAGAAAGCCGGTCTTCAAAAAGGCGATATCATTATGATGCTAGGCGATATGCCGGTAAATGGCATCGAAGATTATATGGTGGGTTTGGGTAAAATCAACCCTGAAAATCCTTCCAAAGTAGTTGTACTCCGTGGCACCGAAACACTCACACTTCCTATTTCATTCCAATAATTCATGAAAATTACTGAACATATCTCTGGCGCCGACAAAACGCTCTTTTCATTCGAAATTCTGCCCCCTTTAAAAGGCGCAAGTATTAAAGAACTGTTTGCCAGCATAGATCCGTTGATGGAGTTTCAGCCATCTTTTATTGATGTTACTTATCATAGAGAGGATTATGTACTAAAAAAACGTGCTGATG
>CANHXF010000070.1 GCA_947464515.1 Flavobacteriales bacterium | reverse complement strand
TTTTGACAGTTTCATTGCGAATGTTAGATTGCATTGAAAAAGAATCACTCAAACCCGTAAATGCATAATTAATGGCGTTCATCTCACATGATCATTTCATTTTCATCATCGGAGGCCTGATTCCTTTGATTGTGAGCAATGTACTTCACATGGTATTGGTGAAGAAAAACGGATTGACTTCCCTGTGTATCCCATTGAATTCAACCTTGTTTGGACCCAATAAAACACTTCGAGGATTTTTATTTGTCCCATTTGTAAATGGCATCCTGTATTTGGTCGTGAACTGGCCCGGCGGATGGTTGCTATCTGGACTAAGTTCCGGATATTATCTCCAACAAGAAATAAATATTGGCGATATCAACTTTTTGAATCTCCTACTAATGCAGGCGTTAATTGGTGCAGTATACGGCCTATTCTACATGTTATTTGAACTTCCTAATTCCTGGATAAAAAGGAGAATGGGAATTGCTTCAGGCGAAAGCAGTACACGTTTTCGTTGGTTCTTTACCTTGCTCGACAAAACCGATTCAGCCATTGGCGTTAGCCTATTTTTTGGATTCCTTAATGATTTCAATATTGAAATGATGCTCCAATTCTTCCTTTGCGCTTCCTCGCTTCATTTTGGCATTTCAGGACTCCTCGTCCTATCAAAAATCAAAAAATCATTCTAATCCATTGGGCTTTTCACAACAAACAATTCAACCATGAGCACACAACCAACCACTGAACAAATTACAAAAAAGGAAAACCGTTGGAATATTCCCAACGCCATCAGCATGTATCGGTTGCTTTCGTTCCCCTTCCTAATCTATTTGATTATTGTTGGAAACGAATCCCTTTTCGCCGTTTTGTTGTGTGTCAATTTGATCAGCGATGCGGTTGACGGAATTATTGCCCGAGCATTTAAACTTCAAACCGAATTTGGCGCACGCTTAGATTCGATTGCCGACTTTAGCACCTACATTTTGGCCTGCTTGGGTATTTACTTTTTCAAAATGCCCGATCACGGCGATGACTTTTGGGTATTGTATATTTTCATCGGATTAATCATTTTCTACAATGTATTTTCTTTGATTAAATTCAAACGTTTACCAAGCTTGCACATGTATAGCACCAAAGTGGGAGCTTATGTTCAAGGCATCTATTTCCTTGGCCTATTTTCTTACGGTTATTATGCACCCATCTTTTTCTTTGCGATGATTTGGGGCTGGATCAGTAGCCTCGAAGAAATCATCATCCTCGTTTATCTCAAGGAATTAAGGTCGAACGTAAAAGGTTTGTATTGGGTATTAAAATCCGGTAGAACAGGAAACTAGGGCGCCAAAAAATTAGCGACCCCAGTAAAAATCAAATCACAATTAGTACAATCCTGGAAACAATCTCCAAGTTTTGGATTTGTAATTGCGATACTCGTCACCAAAGTGAGATTCTAATACAGCTTCCTCCACAGGAATTCGATTATAGGTCGACACCCAAACTGCGAGTAAAACCAAGGCCACGCACAAAAAACTATGCAATGCCAATCCGTATCCGAATCCGTAAATGTACATTCCGGTATAACTCGGATGCCTAACCCAACGGTAAACTCCATCCGTTGTAAGTTTGTGATCTTTCAAAATACTCACCTTCACCGTAAAAGCTCTTTTCAAACTGCCGATGGCAATCCAGCGCAAACTCAAGCCTGACACAAACAATACTCCTGCCAGCCAATCCACCCAAGAATTTCCAATGTCGCCGATACGCCATGGATCTACCTGAGCCAAACCCAACGCCAAAATCACCGCAACAGGCATCAGAACTCTAAAGATTATGATGGTTTTATCGTCCTTTACAAATTTCACTTCTTCCGAAGTCGCATTTTTTAATGCATTTGCCGCAATGCCAGAAATTGCGATGCATCCAAACATCGTTAATGGGTACCAGTTTAACATATATAATTTTTGAGGTTTTGAATAAAGTCTAATTTTTGTGAGTCAAGTAAATGGGTGCTTATTATTATGAAATTGAAGAATAACGAATATACACAATTTGAAGCAAATTTGGGTACTTTTGAACTGTGATACATGTCAGAATATTTCATGGTTCTTTTACCAAACCCTTCAGTGGCGACAAGCATCGTGAGTTGGGTGGATTATTCGGCGGGCATGTTGCGGTGCAGATCTATGATCGCGTTTATGGGTTCTATTACGCGGACCGAAACAACATCCATATTTTCCCAAACCCTACCCATAAAAGTGCAATTTTTCAAAACCAATCCCTGCAGGAATGGGAGGACATCGTAAAGCACAAAAAGGAAACCATCATTTCAATCCCAGCAACGGAAGAAGAAAAGCAGCAAATGTTGGCCTTTTACCAACGCAATCTTGAATCACCCCAATGGGATTATTCTTTTTGGGGCGAGCGATGCGCATCAAACTGTCACCGATTATTGACCGATTTCAACAAAGTTTCCGGCGGATCTAGATTCCTAAAAGCTTTCTTTCCAGGTCAACTGATCGCTACCCTCAAGCGCGAGGCAAAAAATCGAGGTTATTTGGTTCGAACAAAACCCGGCGATCCCAGGAGAATTTGGGCTTGATTCACCCTCAACCCAGCCGCTCGATGATTCCCGTTGAACCGTTCACGCGGATGCGTTCTCCAGTTTTTATCCGCTGCGTCACATCTTGAACCGCAACCACCACGGGTATACCCAATTCACGTCCGACGATGGCGGTGTGGCTGAGCAAAGATCCTTTTTCTGTCACCAGCGCGATGGCCTGCGACATCAAGAAAACCCAACCCGGATCAGTCATTTTGCTTATCAGAATCTTCCCTTTCACATCGGCATTCAACACCGGCTCCATAATCACCAATGCCTCACCTTCTACGATGCCTTTTGAAACCGGGACCCCTTTCAAGACCTCGCTCAAATCAACCCCTTCCCTCGTTACGTCTTCCAAGTACTGGGTGAAATCGGGCTTTTCATTTTTGCTGTAAATGATGCGGTCTGGCAAGCGGAGCGACTTATAATTCTCGTACGTTTCTTTCCTTTCAGCAACGATTTGGCGATACGATTTCTTTTCTTTTTGATTCGATAACTCTCCACTGCCCGATTGGGCCGTTTCATTGTTGGAAGCATCAGAATATGCATACGCTTTAATCTCATCCATGGTAAAGTAGAAAATATCATCGGCGGTTTCGATATCGCCAGACTTTACCATCAAATCGGCCATGGCCAAGAAGATATCTTTGCTTGCACTATAAACGCGGGTCCTACAGAATCTCATATTTTCGCGGTTTGCCAATCCGTAGCGCGACAGTCCCAAGGTGAGATTAAACCACCACGTTTTGGGCATCCACCATTTGAGTTTCGCTTTCACCAAGGTCTGAGCACTTTGGAAAATCTTCCCCTGCCTTTCCTTGAAATTCTCGGCGGTCATGTTTGTATCCAACTGCGATTTCACCAGTTGAACCAACATCTCCGGATTACGCCGCGGCGATTTTACTTCTAGCTTTAGTTCTGCTAATGTCCGATCACCAAATCGCTCCAAATAATTTTTCCAATCTTGATAGAATTTTTCGAATTCGGGCGTTTTGATTTGATGCAATACTTCTGAATCTTCTTGGGTAAAAATCGACATCAACGTAGGATTTTCGAGCACTTGCGCCTTGATATTCAAGAAGGCCATCACAGCTAGTTCTGATTCCACGCCGCCTTGACCCACAACCAATTCGTTGGCCAATTCGGGGTTTTCAGAAATCTTTGCATCGCGAATCGCATCTTGCAACCAACCAAAAGCCTTGAACGCCAAATAATCATTCACAACGGTTAAGTGGTATTCCTCAAACGTCCGCTCAATGCATTGCTCTAGGTGACCCCATAATTCCTTTGGTGAATTTTCGAATTGCTTGTACGCCTTAAATTGTTGGTAGGATTTTGCGAAATGGACAAAAAACCTGCGGTTGCCTTTTTTATAATTCAGGACCAGCCAAAGAACCGAAAGTGCGGTTTTCACCTTGCCCAAAATTGAAAAATTGTAATTGCTGCTTGCAGAATCCGGCAAACCCACTGCGGTTTCCCAGGCCTGCATCGACCGTTTGGAATTGTAAACCAATGCCATCATACGGTACCAATTATCCAACCGATAATAAACCCTTCCGTAAAAATGCTCAATTAGGTGATCAAAAACCTCGTGATTGGCATCAAACTTCTGATCGGAAACCCAAAAAGCTTTGGCACTTCGCCGAAACAAATTGGTATATGCCATGGAGGCAAATGAATAGCTCAGCGGCAGGGTGACATTGGGATAACTCTCAATGATATTTGTGTTATCCAGCACCACCAAATCCTCACGATGAATGGTGGTAATCGGTCGCATTTGCAATAAATACAACAACTCGTCATCGCCCCATACAAATTCGATGTCAGCCGGTTTCCCCAGCAATTTTTCCGCCTGAATTACCGTATCAAAAACAGTAAAAATCTCCACGTCCGATAACGCTGCAATGGATTGCTTATCCTGAGCCATCTCTGCCAAATGAATTCCAAGGTCTTCAGAAAATTGCATGGCTTGTTCTTTTTTCACCACACTCCGCGTGATGCTCCTCATCGCTCGGTTCACATGATAACAATCAACCGCAACTTTGTCCATCACAATTCCCTCTCCCATCCCGTAGCCACAATTGATCACCGAATCCGCCATGTTGCCATGAGAATTCATCGAAAATGCAATTCCAGCCCGCGTGGCAAAAACCATTTTTTGCAACACCATCGCATATTCAATCCCGCGAATGTCGAGCCCATGATGCAAACGATAACTCAATACTCCAAAGCCCCAGGCCGAGGCCAAACTCTTTTTGACGTTCGCAATCAACGTATCGGCGGTTGTATACAAAAATGTGCTGTGTTGGCCGGCAAAAGAAGCAGATGCAGAATCCTCCGACATTGCCGAGGACCGCACAGAAATATAGTATCCGGCGCCAAAAGTTTCTTCGCATCGCCCTGTTAATTGGGTGGCCAAATGACTAGCCGGCTCAAACGACTCAATCAATAATTGGGCTTGGGTGCAACGAGCCATCAAAGCCTCAGAATCCGAAACATCGATTGAGGCAAAAATCGACTCAACCTCTAACAACACGGAACCAAATAACAACTCCACATCGTAACGAGAAAGCATAAAAAACGGAGGGACTCGAAATCCCTCACGCTCCAATGTCAATAAATGATACGCCTTACTACCAATCTCCGAAACGGAAGTGGCAGATTTTTCAAACAATTGAGTACCCAAAACCTTAGAAAATTTGATAATGCACCAAAGTGTTTATCAATAAATTCATAAAAAACGATGTCGTTACAAACAAACAAACGTTCGTAAGGACATTATTCTCTTTCACAGGCTTAATGAGGAATCGCAAATAATAGAACAATACAATGGCCATAATTAGCGCATCAATCACGAAAAACACATTTGAAAAATGCATCACCGTTCCCATGTAAATATTCAAACAGCCAACCACAAGGAAGAAAATCATTGGAATAATCGTCGCCGTTTTGCGTCCGATAACCATAGAAAACGTCTCATAATCTGTTTCCATATCGGCCGAGCGAATTTTCCGCGATACTTCCCAAGCGGTGATAGGCATCGACACAATAAGCAACAAAATAAAATGGATCATTTGGAACGATTCGTATTGGGTGCCAGTGGCCAAAGCTGTATGAATCAAAAAGAAATTGATTACATATGGCACCGGTTGGTGATCCAACATCGTAACAAAAATGTGGTCGCGGTGATATTGCTCAGCAAAAAACCACTTGAAAGTAAGCACAGCGTAGGTTAACATGATAAAGAAAACCATCAACGTTTGCTGACCCCATATCAAATTCACAGCGATCAATGAGATAAAGCTAGTAAGACCGATGGCTTGAATATCACTTTTCAAAACCAACTTCCTGGCCGTAGAGCGATGTGGAAATAATTTGGCATCAAGTTCGAAATCTTTTAGATCATCAAATGTTCGCATCAACAACATCATAAAGAATGCAGTTACAACACCCGCGATGGCCGTAGAATCTAACACCACTTGAGACCCCGCACTGTAAATAGTCTTAAGCATTTCCGCGGCAGTACCCTCACCCCAACAGGCCGATTGAGCTGCTATAAAAATGGGTGTATTTAGAATTTGTATCACCACATTCACGCAGAAATAAAGCGCTACTACGTAGGGGATGTAAACAAATACGGGGAACATTTCTTTCGAATAGATCCATGCGCGTTGTAAAAAGTACTTTGGCGTTTCAGAATTTTTTATTTGGTTCATAATAGTTTAGTTTTTTAAAGTAAACGAATTAAATTGAAATATCCATGCTTTTCTATTTGATTTTTTTATAAATGTTTACATTTGTGATGTGAAGAAATTGTTCTCTTTAGAAAAACTCACGGAAGGCATCCGTTTGAGCCTCGCCAAATACCCCATTTCCATCCTTTTTGCCGCCATTGCTGCAATGCTTTTGATTACTACATTCAACGCTGCGGACGGGAACGACACGGAAGATCTCATCCCTTATATCATTGGCTGCGCCATGGGCATCAGCCTATTTTTTGCCATCCATACCTCTCTAGAGAATAAAACCTGGCCCGGATATGTCAAAGGGCTTGTAATGGTAATGGGCCTAGGAATTTTATGGCTGATTGTCGCCGACATACAAAACCAAATGGACTCTGGATCCGATCAAAGTCAGGCCATTCAAATCTTTGGCTATGGATTACTCACCCACCTCGTTGTTGCCTTCCTCCCCTTCATTGGGAATTTCAAAATCAACGCGTTCTGGCAATACAACAAATCCCTTTTCATTCGTGCCTTTACAACCGTTTTATATACGGGTGTTTTATACGCCGGAATCAGCGGTGCCATTTTGGCGGTCTCAGAATTGTTTGATGTGAATTTTGGCAGCAACATCTATGCAAACCTCTGGTTTATTATGGCCCTGCCAATGAGTGTCATTATTTTTTGTGCGGGGGTTCCAAACGACATAAACGAGCTAGAATCATCAACCGACTTACCCAAGGGCCTGCGCATTTTTGTGCAATTCATTTTGATTCCCTTGGTGGTGCTTTACCTCCTCATTTTATACGCTTACATGGGTAAAATCATCGTTCAATGGTCGCTCCCACAAGGTTGGGTCACCATCCTAATCATGGTATTTTCTGTGCTCGGCATGTTGGCGATGCTGCTCGTTCATCCCTATCAACATCAAAAAGAAAACAGCTGGGTAAAGTGGTATACCAAAGGCTATTACGTCGCTTTGCTGCCCTTGTTGATACTACAATATGTTGCCATTTTTACACGCATCGGAGATTATGGATTCACCGCACCGCGATGGGCTGTTTTGGCAATTACGGTTTGGCTGACGTGGATCACGCTGTACAACGTGTTTTTCAAAGGCCGAAACATCGTGCTGATTCCCCTCACCCTTTTTATCACTGCCTTCCTTTTCCTATTGGGGCCCTTATCGCACAAAAGCATCTCGATCAGCAGTCAAACTGCGAAAATCAATCGACTTCTGACCGAATTGAAGCTGGTAAAAAATGGCAAATTGCTCGTCTATAAGGACAATCCGAAAACCGATTCGTTGATGGGTGAACTGTATTCTGCAACGCGATACCTGAATCGCAATTACCAAAAAACAGGACTCGAGCCTTACCTCAAATATCCTACCGAAGCCGAGATTCAGAAACAAACATACATTGATAAAGCATCAACGGGCGTTGGCAATATGAGACGCAGAGGATTCACGGAAAAATATGATCAGCGGCAGGCCATCAGACAAATCCTGTCTGATGATTTAGAAAAATACAACATACACAGCTACGATAGCGACCGAGCAGCCGCCACCTCAACCTGGTTTGAAATCGAATCTCAAACCCCGCAAAACCAAATCCCCGCTGGAAACTGGACCCATTACTACCCAGTTGAGGAAATCTATATCAATAATAACAACTTCGAAACCACAGTAAGTAGCCATTCGGATTTAATCAAAATCAAAAGAAACGAGGGCGCTACTTCCGGCGGC
>CANHXF010000069.1 GCA_947464515.1 Flavobacteriales bacterium | reverse complement strand
TCTTTGAACGCCAATATCGGGAAATAGATAAAACTAAATACTGTTCCAATCAATTGTTGCCAGTAGCCGTTCTTACCGAAGGAGCGCAATATGTCGAGCGTAATATTAAAGCTGAATAAGATGTTAACCCCTGGGATTACCATTCCAATCATATACCATTTAGGTCGACCTACGATTTTGATCCAATACCACCAACTAAGTATCGGAATCCATGCCATCACCGCCTTTTGACCGGCGGATTTGAACATTTTCGAAAGCCCCACACGGGTAAGTACAAAACAAATCACCCAAAGGATGAGGAATAGGTTGGAATTAAAGCTCTCCATGATTTAGAATCAGTTTTCAAAGTTAAGTAAGTCGGACATACCAAACACGCCCGTTTTTCCGATCAACCATTCGGCAGCAACGATAGCGCCAATGGCAAATCCTTCACGATTTTTTGCCTCGTGTTCTAGTTTGATGCTATCTACTGCGCTTTCAAAACTCAAGATGTGAGTTCCAGGTACGTTGGGCAATCTTTCGGCATAAATGGGGAGGGTAGAATCTTTTGTCGAATCGCCATTAACTTTTGTTGATAGACTATCAACCAATTCCCAATTGTTAATATTTGATGAAACTTGGATCACATTTTCGGCCAGCGTAATTGCTGTTCCGCTCGGCGCATCTTTCTTTTCTGTATGATGTATCTCACGGATATTACAATCGTAATTGTGTCCATTCATGATTTTGGTGAGCTGTTTACTCATTTCAAAAAACAGATTTACGCCCAAGCTAAAATTGGTTGCCGTAAACAAAGCGCCGTTGTGATGTGCGCAATTTTGTTTTATTTGATCCAATTCTTTGTACCATCCCGTGGTTCCAACGACAACCGGGATTTGATTTAAAAAGCAGCTATTGATATGGTTTACAGCAAGTTCGGGGGAACTGAATTCGATGGCAACATCCGCTTGTAAATGAGTATCGATAGAATAGGGGTTTTGAGAATCATATTTCCCTACGATTTCATGGCCGCGTTCAAGAGCCAATCTTTCAATGATTTGACCCATTTTCCCATAGCCGATCAACAATATTTTCACAATACAAACCTAATGGATTTTCCGACGGAACGCGAGGATTTACTGCGATAAAAGTGCGTATTACAACGAAAAAAATGCAATTTTGTATAAGTATGGGAAAGAAATGGATCTGGGCTTTGGTCGCTCTCGTTGCTCTTATAGTGGGTTTGAAATTTTGGTTGCTACCGAATTGGTATTCTACAAATAGCAATAACGTTGCGCTGACGTATGAAACACCCATTTCCTTTGACAAGTTCGACGCGATGGTAAAGTATAAAACTGGTTTATCAACCCCAGTATCGTTCGCCAAAATTGCAAGTTGGCGGGGATTGAAATTGGATGCTGCCGGTACCTCAACATTGGTTATTCGTCCCAAAACAAGCTTTTGGAGTTTGATAAAACTGCTGGTTCGTTATCAGCGTGAGCAGAAAATGTTGACAATCCTAAGTCATTGGGATTACAATCAATTTCAAAAACAATTGTCAAAGCAATTTGATTGGTCCCCAACTGACTTGGGTGAAGAACTCATGGACCCCACCAATCACAAACGTTGGAATGAACAAACATGGCTTAAGAATGTAGGGTTGGATTCATACAATTGGCAAGCCATCGCGATTCCTAATTCATACATGTTTAAAAGGACGGCAACACCCATCCAAGTATTGGATCGATTGGTGAAGGAGGCCCACGATTTTTGGACAAAAGAACGGATGTTGGCAGCAAGTAAATTGGGCTTGACACCCGTTGAAGTGGTAAAATTGGCTTCTATCGTAACCAAAGAGAGTAACTACGTTCCAGAATATGGAAAAATTGCATCGACTTACAAGAATCGTTTGAGAATAGGCATGCTCCTCCAAGCGGATCCCACTGTAGTATTTGCTAGAGGTAGAGCAGGAAGGGTATTGAATCGCGATACCAAAATCGAATCGCCCTATAACACATATTTACATACTGGTTTACCCATTGGAGCGCTTTGTATTCCTAGCCTGAATGCTATTGACTCCTGTTTGTTTGGGGCGCAGTATCCATATGTTTATTTCTGTGCAAAATCGGATCTTACCCCGCAACACGATTTTGCGATCACGTTGGATGAGCACAACAAAAACGCCCAGCGATTTCACCAGGCGTTAAATGCATTGAAAAAGAATTAATTAGAGCTTATTGCTTGATGAATTGCTTGCAAATAGCAGTTTGATTTTCTGCGATGGCATTTACGAAGTACAAACCGTTTGAAAGATTTTCGATGTTTACATGGTCGATATTGTTACCAGAGAAAACGACTTTGCCATTTTGAGACATGATTGTCACTTTGCTAACGTTTGCAGAGAACTTGATTTCATGTGAGGCAGGGTTTGGATAAATCGAAAAGCTGTTTGAATTTGCCACGGAATTGACATTTGAAGTTGCAACTGCAGGGAAACTCAATGAAGTTTTTACCACTTGATCGCCATTGTCATTTCCATTGGCGTTGGAAACAACACCAGAGGCATAAATTGTCACCGTGCCAGATGCGACGGCGGGAGCTGTCCAATCGACATACCAAACACCAAGTCCTGGTGTGTTGTGTCCGCAAATGCTGCGATTGCCACTTGTATAGATACTTGTTCCCGTAGAATTTCCGCTCATCGTTCCAACTCCAGCATTACTGCTGTTAATCACAGTCAATTGAAATCCTTTTTTTGTGGAAATACCACCCATTTTTACTCCTATAGTGTATGTTTTGCCCGGAGTGTATTCTGTTGCGACCGTGGCAGTTGTTTTATCTACTGCTGATATTACGATGTCACCGCCCAAATTGGCAGTTCCGCCATGACATGCAGAACAGTTTCCAGATGATCCAGGGGCATTCGTTCTGTCGCCACCAGGTCCGCTAGCATTACTCGAATTGACAACCACCAAAATCGCACCGGCTATAATGGCTAAAGTAGTTCTAATGTATTTTTTCATAGTATTCTTAATCAACAAAAATATGAGCGAGCCTCCAAATTCCCAAATGGCAAAAAAGTTGTCAAAAAATCGCATTTTTAATTCAATAATATACCCAAGGCTCAAAGTGATTTATTAGATTTGCAAATAGATGAATACACCAAACGATTACTTACCCATCCTGATACAAATCGGTGTCGCTGTGGGATTTGTAGTACTCACCTTGGGCGTTTCCCATTTGTTGGGGCCCAATAGGAAAACTGCTAAACGTGAAGACAATTTTGAGTGTGGTATTGAAAACCAAGGAAATGCGAGATTTCCTGTTTCAGTAAAGTACTTTCTATCAGCCATTTTGTTTGTGCTGTTTGATGTAGAAGTGATCTTCTTTTACCCCTATGCGGTCAACTTTAAAGAAATGGGCTGGTCGGGATTTGGCGCAGTTGTAGCCTTTGTTGGCTTCTTCTTGATGGGTTTTATTTATGTTTGGAAACGTGGTGCCCTTGAATGGGAAAAATAAAAAAGTATGGTAAAAGTTGTTGAATCACCCGAAGGAGTAGAAGGACAAGGTTTCTTTGCGACTTCCTTGGATAAAGTTATTGGATTGGCACGCGCCAATTCTATCTGGCCTCTGCCTTTCGCTACCTCATGTTGTGGAATTGAATTTATGGCCACCATGGGAGCCAATTATGATTTGGCGAGATTTGGTTCTGAGCGTTTGGCGTTTACACCCCGACAAACAGATTTATTGATGGTGATGGGTACAATCTCAAAAAAGATGGCCCCGGTTCTTAAGCAAGTTTATGATCAAATGGCAGAACCCAAATGGGTGTTGTCGGTTGGTGCTTGCGCCTGTTCAGGTGGTATTTTTGATACCTACAGCGTTTTGCAAGGAATAGATAAGGTAATTCCAGTGGATGTTTACGTGCCAGGTTGTCCGCCGCGTCCTGAACAAATCATCGAAGGATTGATGAAGATTCAAGAATTGGCGAAAAACGAGAGTCTTCGCAGAAGAGATACCGATGAATATGCCAAAATGCTGGAGAGTTATAACATTGAACAAGCCAAATAAGAAGAATCATGAATAACGAGATCTTAACGGCTTTTATCAATGAGCACACGAATAACTCAGCGGTTTGTTCAGTAGATCAATATGATATGCTTAATGTCAAGATCAATGCGGATCAACTGATTGATTTGGTTGATGGATTGAAAAACAAGCAGGGTTTTATTTACCTCACAGATATTTGTGCTGCGCATTACCCCGAAAAGGTGGGTGCAGAATTCGAAGTGATTTACCACTTGCATAATCTAATCGAAAATCAACGTGTTCGTTTGAAAGTTGCCTTGGCCGAGTCTGATATAAATATTCCAACCCTAACGGTCCATTTTGTTGGGGCCAATTGGATGGAAAGAGAAACGTTTGACTTTTATGGCGTAAACTTCGTAGGTCACCCTGACTTGCGTAGAATTTTGAATATGGACGATATGGATTATCATCCCTTGCGTAAGCAATACGCTTTGGAAGATGAAACTAGAACCGATAAAAACGATACATTCTTCGGACGATGAGCGAGTTAATTATTAAAAGTACAGGTCAAATGATCTCTACGGAGACCATCGATGGCGATATCGCAACCCTAAACCTAGGGCCAACGCACCCGGCAACCCATGGTATCTTTCAGAATATTTTGAAAGTGGATGGTGAGCGAATTTTGAGTGCCGAACCTACCATCGGTTACATTCATAGAGCCTTTGAAAAATTGGCCGAACGTAGACCCTACAACCAAATCACCCCAATTACCGATCGTTTAAACTATTGCTCATCACCCATCAATAATATTGGTTGGCACATGACGGTGGAAAAATTGGCCGGAATTGAAGTGCCAAAGCGAGTGGATTACATGCGTGTGATTGTCATGGAATTGGCTCGTATCGCAGATCACTTGGTTTGTAATTCGGTGATTGGAGTGGATACAGGTGCTTTAACAGGATTTACTTACATGTTCCAAGAGCGTGAGAAAATCTATGAATTGTATGAAGAAATTTGCGGTGCCCGTTTAACAACCAATTTGGGTAGAATAGGGGGCTTTGAGCGCGATTTTAATGATATTTTTCATGCCAAATTAAATGCCTTTTTGAAAGAGTTTCCTGTAAACTTTGATGAGTTTGACCGTCTGCTTACCCGCAACCGTATTTTTATGGATCGTGTCATTGGCGCAGGACCTATTACAGCGGAAAGAGCCGTTGAATATAGTTTCTCAGGTCCCAATTTGAGGGCTGCAGGATTGGATTACGACGTCCGTGTGATGAATCCATATTCAAGTTACCAAGATTTTGATTTTAGTATCCCTGTTGGAAAAGATGGTGATACCTACGATCGTTTTGTGGTACGTCAGGAAGAAATCCGACAGAGCTTAAGCATCATTCGTCAGGCCTTGGATAAAATGCCTTCGGGTGATTTCCATGCCAACGTGCCGGAATTTTATTTGCCTCCAAAAGAAGAAGTATATCGCAGTATGGAATCGCTCATTTATCACTTTAAAATAGTGATGGGTGAAACTACAATCCCTGCCGGTGAAGTTTATCATTCCGTAGAAGGTGCCAACGGTGAGTTGGGTTACTATCTCGTGAGTGATGGCGGTCGTACCCCATATCGTCTGCATTTCCGTAGACCATGTTTTATCTATTATCAAGCTTATCCAGAAATGATTGTGGATTCAGTACTCAGCGATGCAATTTTAACGATGAGTAGTATGAACGTAATCGCTGGTGAGTTAGACGCTTAATCGTATCGTTGTGAGTCAAGAGAATATTCAATTACCAGAAGATTTGTTGCAAGAAGTGGGGCGACAAATTGCGAAATTCCCAGAAGGGATGCAGAAAAGTGCTTTGTTGAGCGTTTTGCATATCGCACAAGCCCATTTTGGTCATTTATCTGAACCCGTGATGGATTATGTGGCCCGATTGCTACATATTTTACCCATCGAGGTGTATGAAGTGGCGACCTTCTATTCGATGTACGATACCGTTCCTGTGGGAAAGGTCAAATTGGAAGTTTGTCGTACAGGTCCATGTATGATTGAAGGCGCAGAAAAAATCGTATCGTATATAGAGAATAAACTGGGCATCAAAGACGGTGAAACCACCGCTGATGGAATGTTTACCCTAAAAACAGTGGAATGTCTTGGTGCATGCGGATATGCGCCCATGTTGCAGGCCGGAGAGAAGTTTCATGAGCACCTAACCGAAGCCAAGGTCGACGAATTAATCGAACAGTATCGTAATAACCCTAAAGCCAATTATTTGGGCCTATAATTATGGATCGCAAACTATTATTAGAGCATATCGGGGTAGAAGGGATTCATACCCATGACGTATATCGCAAGCAAGGCGGATATAAGGCGGTTGAAAAAGCCCTAAAATCCATGTCGCCCGATGATATTGTTGAAGAAGTTAAAAAATCTGGACTCAGAGGTCGCGGTGGTGCTGGATTCCCAACGGGGATGAAGTGGAGTTTTATTGCAAAGCCAGAAGGCGTTCCCCGTCATTTCTTGTGTAATGCCGACGAGAGCGAGCCCGGAACTTTCAAGGATCGTTATTTGATGGAGAAAATTCCTCACCTTTTGATTGAAGGAATGATCTTGTCGTCTTATGCTTTGGGATGCAACCAATCCTACATCTATATCCGTGGTGAATACATGTATGTCCTTCAGATTCTGGAAAAAGCCATCGCCGAAGCTTATGCTAACGGATGGTTGGGCAAAAATATCAAAGGAAGCGGATTTGATTTGGAATTAGCTGTTTCTACTGGCGCAGGTGCTTATATCTGTGGTGAAGAAACTGCGTTAATTGAAAGTTTGGAAGGCAAGAGAGGCAATCCTCGTATTAAGCCACCATTCCCAGCGGTAAAAGGATTGTGGGGAAGGCCAACAGTAGTAAATAATGTAGAAACGATTGCTGCCGTTGTTCCCATCGTAAATGAAGGGGGCGATGCGTATGCTCAGTTTGGTATTGGAAGAAGTACCGGTACTAAATTGATTAGTGCTTCGGGAAATATCAATAAGCCAGGGGTTTACGAAATTAATATGGGTATCACCGTGGAAGAGTTCATTTACTCAGATACCTATTGCGGTGGAATGAAAAATGGCAAGAAACTCAAAGCCTGTGTGCCAGGAGGTTCTTCAGTGCCCATTTTGCCTCACTATTTGGTTTGTAAAACGGCTACAGGTGAAGACCGATTAATGTCGTACGAAAGTTTGTCCGATGGCGGTTTCGCTACCGGCAGTATGTTGGGTTCAGGTGGATTTATCGTCTATGATGAAGACCAATGTATCGTCCGAAATACATGGAATTTCTCGCGCTTTTATCATCATGAAAGTTGCGGACAGTGTAGTCCTTGTAGAGAAGGAACGGGTTGGATGGAGAAAGTTTTACATCGTTTAGAATATGGACATGGTAAAATGGAAGACATCGATTTGCTTTGGGATATTCAGAGAAAAATTGAAGGCAATACCATTTGTCCTTTGGGCGATGCGGCTGCTTGGCCAGTTGCGGCTGCGATTCGACATTTCAGAGAGGAATTTGAATGGCACGTAAATGAACCCAAACTTTGTGTAACAAAAAATTACGGTTTAGTAACCGAGAAAAAATTTGAGCCAGTTAACGCATAATTATGTCAGAAACTAACCCAAAATTCAAAGTAACCATCGATGGTGTAGAAGTGGAAGTAGATCCAGGAACTACCATCTTGAATGCAGCACGATTGATTGGCGGTGACCTCGTTCCCCCAGCCATGTGCTACTATAGCAGTTTGCAAGGTAGTGGCGGTAAATGTCGTACCTGCCTAGTTGAGGTGAGCAAAGGCTCCGAAAAAGATCCTCGACCTATGCCTAAATTGGTTGCTAGCTGTTCAACTCCGATCATGGATGGTATGGAAGTGAAGAACAAGAGCAGCGAAAAGGTAATGGATGCCCGAGCTGGCGTAGTTGAAATGCTGTTGATCAATCACCCACTTGATTGCCCTGTTTGCGATCAGGCTGGCGAATGTCATTTACAAGATTTGGCCTACGAACATGGTAAGAGCACGACACGC
>CANHXF010000068.1 GCA_947464515.1 Flavobacteriales bacterium | reverse complement strand
TATTCTGCGGCCGATATTAGCAAGGCATTTTATCGTTGGGGCTGCAATTTTGCGTTTATGGAGGGAAATGAGCATTACAATATTTCTGTAAGCGGTCCCGAGGAGTTTTTTGATTCAGCGGTGTGGTTATTGGATCGATTGATGAATGAACCTGCGGTGGATGAGGCAGTATGTAAGCAATTGGTTCAGGATATTTTGAAGAACAGGGCAGATGCAAAACTCAATCCATCGGCAATCAGACGTGCGTTATCTCAATATGCCATTTATGGTCCTCAGAACCCGATGACATGGACTTTATCGAATCAAGAATTGGAGAAAATGAAGGCGGAGGACATCGTGAAGTTGTTGAAAGGATTCAAGAACATTAAGCATTCGGTGGATTATTATGGACCGAGGGAACAGGCAGCAGTGGCAAAAACAATTTTAACATTGCATGCCCTACCTGCGGATCAGACCAAGCATGAATTGGCTTTTGATTTGAGTAAATCCAAGCCCGTGGATCAGTTATTTAAAGAGCAAACCCAGAGCGCACGCTCTGTCTATTTTGTTCATTATTCTCAAGTACAGGCTAGCATCAACTGGTTTTATAAGAGTTCCATTGTGAATGAATCAGAAGCGGCAATTACTACGGCATTCAATCAATATTTTGGCGGTGATATGAGCAGTGTGGTATTCCAAAACATTAGGGAAGCCAAGGCTTTGGCATATAGCACATATGCTGTTTACAATTCGGCTAGCATGAAAAACAAGCCCAACATGATGATGGGGTATGTTGGAACGCAAGCGGATAAATTTCACGATGCAATTGGTGCGATGAATGAGTTGCTAACGGGTTTACCGAAAAACGACGATATATTTTCTTTGGCCAAGCAGAGTTTAATCAATCGAATGGAAACGAATCGTATTAAGCCTGAAGAATACATTGGTGCCTTGCATTCTCAGGAGGAAATGGGATTTTCTACTACTGTTCCCGACATGAAAATGTATGCTGCTTTGCCGAATTTACAGATGGGAGATATCGTCAAGTTCCACCAAGAAAGAGTTAGCGGCAAGCCTTACACATTAGCCATTGTAGCCGATCGTAATCGTGTTACAAATGCAGATTTGAGTCGGTACGGCAAAGTAACCGAGCTGACCTTAGAACAGATTTTTGGATATTGATGTTCTGATCTGAATTACAGGGCAGAAAGTTCTTGATTCTTTAACTTGTGGTCTTCAAAAAGGGCCTTTAGAGAATCTGCGGTGAAATGATGTTGCATTGCTTCCAAATGCCTTTCATGGTGCATATCTGTGCAAGCAAAGTCGTACATGCCGTTCTTAAGTAAATGGTGAGCAACCTTTTGTACTTCTTTACCATAATAAGGAGTTAACGACAATAAATTGAGCTGCAGTTCAAATCCTAGGTCTTTGAGGTGCTCGTAAAATCCCAATTGTTTGTGGTAGTACATATATCGCTCTGGGTGGGCAAGTACTGGTTCATAGCCTTGAATTTGTAGGTCGAAACTAAAATTCTCAACACGACTTGGCTTTTGGATATAGCTAAATTCAACCAGAACGCGTTTGCCATGAATTGTGAGTAATGGTTGTTTGGTTGCAATTAAATGTTGGAAGGTATCATCCATCATGTATTCGGCGGCATAGCGAAAATCCAAATCTACCCCCGCTTCATGAGCTCCAGATTTGAGCAGTTTAGCTGCATTGCCAATGGTTTCATCGTTGTTAGGGTGAGTATCAGCAATGATATGGGGCGAACAAATAACCTCTGTGAATCCCAGCGACTTTAAACCATGAAACAGGGCAATAGACGTTTCCACATTCGGAGAACCGTCATCTATACCTGGCAACAAATGGTTGTGAAAATCGAGCATGACACAAAGTTAAAGCAATGGAACGTTATCGTACTTGAAATGTTCATTTTATTAGTAATTGGTTATTTTTTTGCGATTTTCGTCGAAAGTAATTGGTGAATGGCGAAAATTACAATTGAAAAGTTGTTAATTTTGTTATTGGTTGATTCAGTCGGCCTTATTGATTATGAAAACGAAACAATTGAAATGGGGATTTTTTGGTTTGATGTTGGCCATGGGCACGTGGGCAATGACATCTTGTGAAACGGGTTCTACCGTGTCAACTGCCAAATTGGGTAAACCGTCGTTACAATCATTTGATTTTTCTCAAGTGAACACACCCTATGGCAAACTGAATATTGCTGATTTAATGTTGTCTAAGTCATTTAAATCTGCAAGGTTTAATGGCGGCTTCGGATTTCCAGGTGGAACTGTTGATGAGGATATGCAAGCGGCTGCAACGTCCTATTCTAATGCTGGTGCGCAATTGGGTCGGGTTTTATTCTATGACAAGCGTTTGAGTTTAAATAATACTGTGGCTTGTGGATCTTGTCACCACCAAGAATTGGCTTTCAGTGATATGGCTTCATTGAGTGCTGGTTTTGGAGGTCGTAAAACACATCGTAATAGTATGGCTATTACCAACCCGGTTGTTTTTAGTAACTTATTTTGGGATTCAAGGGCAAATTCTCCTATGGATTTGAGTTTGCGTCCAGTATTTGATCACATAGAAATGGGAATGGAATCAGACGAGATGTTGGAAACCAAATTGGCTGCCACAGATTTCTATCCTGAACTATTTAAAGCGGCTTTCGGCTCTACGGAGGTAACTCGTAAGAAAGTATCATTCGCAATTACACAATTCCTCAGTTCAATGATCACTAAAAATTCAAGATTTGATGTTGCCGTTGCAAGAGAGTTGACGTCACGCGGAATGAATAACGGAGGATTTAATAGCTTTAATACGCATTTTGGTTTTGATATTGCTGCTGCACAGTTTTCAAACTTTAATGCTCTTGAGCAAATGGGTAAGGATTTATTCTTTAGCGATCGCGCTCGTTGTAGTCGTTGTCATACCGGTGAAAATCTTTCTGCACCTGAAGATCCAGGTAGTGGATACTCTGCACCAACTATTGCAGGTACTGCGAACATTGGTTTGGATAGAACTTATTCGGACAACGGAAAGGGTAACGGTAAATTCAGAATTCCTAGTTTGAGGAATGTTGAAATCACGGGACCTTATATGCATGACGGTCGTTTTGCCAATTTGGATCAGGTGATCGATCATTACAATCGTGGAATTCAACCCCACCCTCATTTGGATAAGAATTTGATGGTTAACAGCGGTAGCGCACCTGTAAGGTTGAATTTAACGCAAGAGGAAAAGGATGCTTTGGTTGCATTTTTACGCACTCTAACGGATGTATCCTTCATAACTGACAAGAAGTTCAGCGATCCTTTTGCCAATTAATTTGGCATAAATTACATTGGTTTTTAACGGGTGCTGAAATGACAGAAATTTCTAGCAACGCGATCACAATTATTATTCCTTCGGGGGCAGGAGCACCCGGATTTGCTGGGATCCTCCGATGCTTGCAATCCGAGCCCAATTGGCGAATCATAGCCGGTGACTGTCAGCCAAATCCATACGGCAAGGCATTAGCGGATGCGTTTTTTTTAATGCCTCCATCTAGTGATGAGGGTAAGTACATGGAAGCACTACTATCGATTTGTTCATCGGAATCAGTTGATGTCATCTTGCCAATAACAACTCGGGAATTGGATGTTTTGGCCAAACATGCAGCCGTAATCGAAACGGCTGGGATGAAATTAATTTTATCTACTTTAAATGCGCTCAACACCGCGAACAACAAAGGATTATTGGCTGCATATGCAAAGAAATTAATGTTGCCCGTGCCTGCATTTGAAGTGGTTCAGGATAAACTTTCGTTTGCGGCGGCGGTCAAAAGCCTTTCGCCAAATGGAGAAAAGCTTTGCTTTAAACCGGTAACAGGAAATGGGAGTAGGGGTTTTGGAATCATTGTAAAAGACCACAGTGAATCGGAAAGTGATTTGGAAAATAAGGCGGGTATTATGCCATTAACACTTGAGGAATGGCTCTTTAGAATTCCAGAGAAATTTGAAACGGAGTGGATTATTTCTGCTTTTTTGCCAGGAAAAGAATATTCTGTTGATATGCTTTGTGATCATGGCAAGACATTGTTCTGTGTACCGCGAAGTAGGGATAAAATGATTGGTGGTATTAGTGTTGCTGGGGTATTAGACAGAAATTTTGGGCTTATCGCATTTTGTATACAGCTGGCCCAAGCATTGGAATTACACGGACCCATTGGCATGCAGTGGAAGGAAGACAGTGAGGGTGTCCCTCATTTATTGGAAATAAATCCTCGACTTCAAGGAACCACGTCGGTATTGGCTTTGGCGGGTTTGAATATTCCAGTACAAGCGGTAAAAATGGCCATGGGAGAAACGCTTTCACAGCAGTCGGCCGACATAGAATGGGGCAAGAGATTTGTTCGATTTTGGGATGAAAGAATCACAGATTAAAATTCCTTTTGTCTAGTTTTAGGAATCTAAGTATCTTCGCAACATCATGAATACTAAAAAGCGTAACACCACAGGCTATTGGGCACTTTGCATCGTTAGCGGATTGGCACTTACTTACTTCACGATTTTTCAGCCTGAAGCATTCTGGTTGGGATTGCCTACATTCTTCGGTGGCTTGGCCATGGCGATGGATTGGGTTTAATCTTATTTCATTAATTTTCTTTCATTTAGGGAGTAGTTTACTTCCACAATTGATTAATTTGCAACAATGGCAAATCAAAACTGGTTCGATTTCGAAAAAGATATTGTTGAGTTGATGGATCAACTCGAAAAAGCCAAGGATACCCACGAAAAGGGTAAATTGGACATGACGGATACGGTTTCTACGCTTGAATCCAAGGTAGAAGAAGCTAAAAAAGCGATCTACACCAATTTGTCGGGTTGGCAAAAAGTGCAAATCAGCCGACATCCAGATAGACCGTATACACTAGATTATATCGAGAACATTGCCACAGATTTCATTGAATTACATGGCGATAGACACGTTAAGGATGATAAGGCGATTGTAGGTGGATTTGCCAACATAGACGGTAAGCCATTTATGATTATCGGTCAGCAAAAAGGCAGAAATACCAAACAACGTCAGCTCCGCAATTTTGGGATGCCCAATCCCGAAGGATATCGGAAGGCGTTGCGTTTGATGAAGATGGCGGAGAAATTCAACGTTCCGGTATTGACATTGATCGACACGCCGGGTGCGTCGCCAGGATTGGAAGCAGAGGAACGCGGCCAGGGGGAGGCAATTGCGCGGAACCTATTGGAGATGAGTGTTTTGAAAGTACCTGTAATTTGCATCGTAATTGGCGAAGGTGCCAGTGGTGGAGCATTGGGAATCGGTGTTGGTGACCGTGTATTGATGATGGAATATACTTGGTACAGTGTAATTAGTCCTGAAAGTTGTTCTAGTATTCTTTGGCGTACATGGGAGATGAAGGAACGCGCTGCGGAGGCTTTGAAATTATCAGCAACTGATATGCTTACAAATGGGTTGGTTGATGGTATCGTCCCTGAGCCATTGGGTGGAGCGCATCATCAGCCTGAAGTAGCATTTGCCAATGTCAAAGCTGCCATATTGGAGAATTTTGCGCAGTTGGAGCATATGGATCCAGAAGAGAGAATACAGCAGAGAATTGCGAAGTTTTCTCAAATGGGTGTCGTTGTAAATGGTTGATTTTCCTCTAAGGGGAAACGATTTATAAACTAAGAAATCGCCATGAGCAATCGCATAACATCCCTTTTTAATATTCAGTATCCCATTATTCAGGGTGGTATGATTTGGTGTAGCGGTTGGGAATTGGCGAGCGCCGTTTCCAATGCTGGGGGTTTGGGATTGATTGGTAGTGGTAGTATGTATCCCGAGGTTTTAAGGGATCACATTCAAAAATGTAAGGCGGCCACATCTAAGCCATTTGGTGTAAATGTGCCCTTGTTATATCCGGACATCGATAAACATTTAGAAATTATTGTTGAGGAAGGGGTGAAAATTGTTTTTACCAGTGCGGGTAATCCAGCAAAATATACAAGTTGGTTAAAGGAGAGAGGCATTACGGTGGTTCATGTGATTGCCAATACCAAGTTTGCAAAAAAGTGTGAAGATGCAGGTGTTGATGCTATCGTGGCGGAGGGTTTTGAAGCGGGTGGACATAATGGCCGTGAAGAAACAACAACCATGTGTTTGATTCCGATGATTGTGGACTGTGTCAATGTCCCGGTAATTGCGGCGGGTGGCATTGGATGTGGCAGAACGATGGCAGCCGCATTTTGTTTGGGTGCTGAAGGTGTTCAAGTTGGAAGTCGATTCGCAGCCTCTGAAGAAAGCAGTGCTCATATATCGTTTAAAGAACAAATCATTCAAGCCAAGGAGGGGTCGACCCAGCTCACATTAAAGGAGATAACACCCGTTCGATTGCTAAAAAATGCGTTTTTTGATCAGGTTGAAGGTGTTTACGAGCAAGGCGGAAGTGTTGAGGAATTGAAGGATTTATTAGGTCGCGGACGTGCAAAAAAAGGTATGTTTGAAGGTGACTTAGAAGAAGGAGAATTAGAAATTGGTCAGATAAGCGCGCGACTAGATCACATCGAAAAAGCCGGGGATATCGTAAATTCTATGATGCTAGAATTTGGTCAAGTTGCAAAGGGATTTCAAGGAGTAGAGTTTAAATAAGACGGAATGGATCAGGATAATTTGCAGCCTTGGAAAGTGATTTATTGTGCCAGCAGGCAGGAAAAAAAGGTGGCTCTATACTTTGAGCAGCGCCAAATCGAGTACTACTTACCCTTGGTAAGGACCTTGAAACAGTGGAGTGATAGGAAAAAATGGGTGGATATGCCGTTGTTTAATGCCTACATTTTTGTTCGACCTACGGATGTTCAACGCGATTTGGTTTTACAAGTTCCAGGTGTGGTGAAGTATATCAGATACAATTCTAATGATGCTTTGGTAAATCACGAGCATGTGGTATTGCTGCAAAGACTCATCGAGAAAGGGTATCAAATTCAGCAACACGATTTAACGGCAAAATTGGAGCCCGGCGATTTGGCTTTGGTGTTGGATGGCCCATTCAAAGGTCAGGAAGTGGAAGTGCATTACACTGAAGACGAAACATTTGTCATTGTGTCGGTGGAAGGATTATCGAGCAGCTATAAGGTGAATTTACCGCGAGAAGTATTAAAATTGAATAAAAAACGCAAGGAGCGCGACAAAGCACTATGGTAGGAAATACAATTTTATTGCTTTCACCTCATACGGATGATGCTGAATTGGGCTGTGGCGCCACCATTAGCAAGTTGATTCGTGAGGGAAAAACCGTTTATTATGCGGCATTTAGTGCTTGCGAACAAAGCGTCTTGGAGAGTTTTCCAAAGGACATTCTGATCCATGAAGTCAAAGAAGCTACTGCGGCATTGGGCATCAAGCCGGAAAATTTGTTTTTGTTTCGATACGAGGTCCGCACTTTCAATTATCGACGTCAGGAAATATTGGACGATTTGATCAAATTGAGGGAGACGTTGAAGCCGGATACGATTTACATGCCTTGTTTACACGACATACATCAAGATCATAAAACGATGGCCGAAGAGGCGTTGAGGGCGTTCAAATTTGGCAATGTGTTGAGTTATGAATTGCCTTGGAATAATCTAAATTTCAACACAGCGGCATTTGAAGTTGTGAGTGAAGAAGATGCGCAGTGTAAAGTGAATGCTTTGTCTAAGTATAAAAGTCAGGCACACAGACCTTATGCCAACGAAGAGTTTTTGAGGAGTCAGTTGCGTATGCGTGGCGTTCAAATTTCTCGTCGTTACGCCGAAGCCTTCGAGGTAGTTCGGATGATTTCAGAATAATTCGCTCATGGAGAACAATCTCAAATCGGGTGGTCGTCCCCTGGGGGCTTTAACTTGGTTTTCGGGATTGGTGATTTTGGTTGTGGGACTTGCCGCGGGCCTTCGGTTTATGGACTTGTTTTCTTTGCCATTAACGAACGATGAAACATCGGCGTTGATGCGTTTGAATGCAAAATCGGTTTCTGAACTATTGGGGACTGTGGTTTGGAACGACGGGCATCCGATGTTGGTTCAAGTATTTTTATGGTATTGGACAAAATGGTTTGGCACGGCAGTCTGGGTG
>CANHXF010000067.1 GCA_947464515.1 Flavobacteriales bacterium | reverse complement strand
GACATTGAAATTGGTTAAGGCTAATCCTGTCATCGAATCGAGAAAAAAGCGCATTACCGATACCATTTTTTACTACGATACGATTTATACGGTGCCTGTTGTTTTTCATGTGCTTTATAATGTAGCCAACGAAAACTTGAATGACTCGTTATTGATTTCTCAAATTGAGGTATTGAATAGAGATTTTAATCGTAAAAATCCGGATACGGTAAAAACACGGGGTATTTTCAAATCAAGGGCTGGTTCTGCGCGGATTCAGTTTGTGTTGGCATCGCTAGATCCGAATGGTGTGGCCACCAATGGAATGATTCACAAGCCCACAACCAAAACCACTTTTGGATCAAACACTGGGCAATTGGCTGATTTGATGAAGGCTTCATCTACGTCTGGCGACGACCCTTGGGATCCTACAAAATATTTGAATATTTGGGTTTGCGATTTGAGCGTGAACAACCAAGATAATTTATTGGGTTATGCCTTTCCGCCTTATGGGCATCCTTCATGGACAAGTGGATCTTGGGTCGCCGATAACCGTCAGGGAGTGGTATTGCATTACAAAGTTGTGGGGAGGAATAATCCACGTGCAACTGGTGCTATTGCCCCTTCGAACATGGGTAGATGTGCCGTTCATGAGGTGGGACATTATTTTGGGCTGAGGCATATTTGGGCCGATGATCAATTCAATGCGAATAAGTGTACATTGGATGATTACATCGACGATACCCCACTACAAGGCATTGGAGCGGGATTTACATGTAATTTGGGCGGAAACACTTGTATCGAGCCTAAAAACGACATGCCTGACATGTTTGAAAACTACATGGATTACTCTACTGAGGCTTGTCAGAACATTTTCACTAAGCAACAGGTATCGATGATGCGAAAGTCAATCACTGAGTACCGTATGGATTTGCCGATCAAAATGGATATCGTGACCAAGTTGCGCATTTTTGATACAATTGTGTACAACGATATTTTGATCTACCCCAAATCAAACATGAAGAAAGTTATGGTTGAGGTGAAGAATGAGGATGTTTTAGACCAATTAGAGGTTCAGTTTTTTACGATGTTAGGCCAGGCGATTACTGAGCCCATCGCCATCAAAAAGAATGAAACCGTAGTAGATACGGAGTCGTGGTCTACCGGCGCTTATGTCGCCCGATTGGTTCGCACTAGCGATGGCAAAGTCATTCGCACGCAGAAGTTGTTTGTGGAGTAAAGAAATCAATTTTTGGCTTTCCCGGAAAACCAAATGGAGACCCGTTGACCGGTAATGAAGAAAGCTGCGATAATGATAAAATTGGCAATCAGAACGCCATTGACATCTGTATTTTTAAAACAAGAAGCATTGATGATGAAAATGCAAATATTGAACATTAGAAGCGCAAAGGTTGTTGTAAAATGATTTAATCCAAATCCGAGTAATTTGTGGTGTAAGTGTTTTCTATCGGCGGTAAATGGAGATTGTCCTTTGGCGAGTCGTAAAGTAAACACCCTTAATGTGTCTAATAACGGGTAGCACAGAGCAACCAATGCAAATAATGCTCGGTTCATGCTGAATGGCGTAGACACGGCATTGTGTGAGTTTAAAAGATAACCTACAAGTAGGACGATCGTTAATCCTAAGAAAAGGGATCCAGTGTCTCCCAAAAACATTTTTCTGGATTTACTAAAATTGAAGAAGTAGAAAGGGGCTAAGATCACACTGAACAAAGTACAAAAATCAAATATTCTTGGCTGCGTGTATTGAAAAGCACTTCCAATAAGGATAAATGCAAAAATTGCAAATGTGACTGCTAAACCATCAACTCCGTCAATCAAATTGTAGGCATTAATAACGACAATAAATACAAAAGAGGTGAAAATGACGGATGGTATATCGCCAATGTGATTTACTCCTAAAACTCCATAAAAGTTATCAATTCTGAAGTTCGGAAGCGCTATTGCCAAGGAAACGGCGATGACAAACTGCCCCCAGAATTTGGCATTTGCCTTTACATGTTTGATGTCATCAATTACACCAATAATGAAAAAAGTTAAATAGGAAATAATGATTACCGGAGAATTGAATTCGGATGGACCAACACACAACAGCGTGAGAAACGAGATAATAAAAATGGAGATTCCGGCAGTTCTAGGTACAATTCTTTTGTGAGATGAACGATCACCGGGAACATCGAACCAACGATACTTGAAGGACAATTTGAGCATTGTCAACAATCCAATCACCGACAAAACAAGGGCTGTAAATAATATGACTAAATTGTTTAATTCCATTCTTGTTTTTTGTGATTTTCGCTAATCATATATTAAAAGTAATTCAAAATTAAAGTCAAACCGCAGATAACGGAAATTTTCTTTGCCAATAGGTGAAGTTGATTTACGAATTGGGTGAAATTTTAGTCGGTTAAAGGAATTATCAATATTCCTTGAAGTACTTTTGCAGATATGTGTGGAATCAACGGTATTTTGGGAAAATTTGATTTAAACCAATCGCGCCAATGCGTTGAGTCCATGAATAGAAAAATGGCGCATCGTGGCCCTGATGCGGATGGAGTCTATCAAGGTGGCAACATCACGCTCGGACATCGCAGGTTGTCGATTATCGATCTAGATGAACGTGGAAACCAGCCGATGCTTAGTGATGATGCTAGGTTTGTGATTGTTTTTAACGGAGAAATATATAATTTTCAATCACTTAGAAGTGAAGTTGCAGATTATCCCTTTGTTAGTTTAACAGATACCGAAGTTCTGATTGCGCTGTTTATTAAGCATGGCGCTGCAATGCTGCAGAAATTGGAAGGCATGTTCGCCATCGCCATATGGGACAATCAAGAAAATCGTTTATTTCTAGCCCGCGATCGATTTGGAAAGAAGCCAGTTTACTATTGGAAAGGTAATGGGCAATTTGCATTTTCTTCCGAAGTGCGTTCGTTGATAGCGAGTCAATTGTTTGCCCCAAAATTGAATGTAGAATTGCTACCTGAGTTTCTGCAATATCAAACAGTATTTGACCCATTTACATTGGTAAAAGATGTTTATCAGTTGGGTGGCGGTCAATACGCTTTTGTGCAACTGGATGATAGCGGGGTTGTCCAATTTGAAACATCTAATTACTATGTGAGGGGTGAGGCCATCGTTTCAGACAATAAAATCGGTAGCTATGGCGAAGCGATCAAAGCGACGCGCACTTTGTTTGACGAAGCAGTGGCGAAGAGGTTGGTATCGGATGTAGATTTTGGTGCTTTTTTATCGGGAGGAGTTGATTCTAGTGCTGTAGTGGCGGTGATGTCGAAATATTTACAATCACCAGTAAAAACTTTTCATGTGTATTTTGATGAATCTGAATTTTCAGAATTGAAATATGCGGAAATGGTGGCAAAGAAATTTAAAACCGACCACACGAATATTTTAATAACACCGGAGAGTTTTTTGGAAGAGGTATCGCCTGCGTTGGAAGCAATCGATCATCCAAGTGCCGACGGGGTAAATACTTATGTTGTGAGCAAGTATACACGCGCTGCAGGCATAAAAATGGCTTTGAGTGGTTTGGGTGGGGATGAAATTTTTGCTGGTTACGATGTTTTTAAACGTCTAGCGGAAATTCGTAAACTACGCAAATTTGGTCTGCTACAGATATGGGAGAAACTGCCTGTTTCGCTGCGTTCATCATTTATCAAGAAGGGGAAAATGGCAGAATTAATGGCTTTGCCTATGGTGGATGAGGTGAGTGCTTATGCGCTGTTCCGGAGATTTTTCTCAAACGCAGAGTTAAAGCAGTTTGGCATAGGCAATGATCATAAAACGCATTGGTCGATTGGTTTACGTGATGACAATCTGACCTCGTGGATTGGAAATGAGGAGGTAGAACGATACATGAAGCCGGTTTTGTTGAGGGATACGGATCAAATGAGTATGGCCCATTCTCTAGAGGTGCGTGTTCCATTTTTGGACCATAAACTCACAGATTTTGTAATGAGTTTGCCAGATCAGTATAAGCCACATCGACCAGGAAAGAAGTTGTTGATTGATGCGATGGGTGATGATTTACCACGTGAAATTTGGGATAGAAAGAAAATGGGTTTTGTTTTTCCATGGAAATCGTGGGTCAATGGCGAGTTGAAAAGCACTGTAGATCAAGGATTAGAAGTGGTGGAAGAGATACCTATGTTGAGACCCTTGTTGGCTGAACTCAGGAAATCACAGCACTTGAGTGAAAACGCGCAGTGGTATAAATTGTGGCTGCTGTCAACGTTGGGCCATTGGATGAAAAACAATAACATTGAAGCCTAAGTTGCATCGCATGTTAAAAGTATCCATTATTACCGCCGTTTTTAATAGAGAATCTACCATAGAGCGCTGTGTCCTTAGCGTTCTTGAACAGAAGTATTCTAACATTGAGTATATTATTGTCGATGGCAAGAGTACCGATGGCACGATGACGATTCTAAATGGGTATTCGGATAGGGTAACGAAAATCGTATCGGAGAAAGATTTGGGTATTTACGATGCATTAAACAAAGGCTTGTCGATGGCAACGGGCGATGTTATTGGGTTTTTGCATAGCGATGATTACTATGCCAATGATACTGTTGTGGGTGAAATTGCTAGTGCTTTGGAGAGCAATGACTGCGATTTAGTTTATGCGGATTTAGATTTTTTTCACCAAAACACGCCGGATAAATCCACACGTTTTTATAGCTCTTCCTTTTTTAAACCATGGATGATGCGATTTGCTCTGCAGCCGGCTCACCCCACTGTTTATGCGCGAAAGGCTTTATATGATCGCGTTGGGAATTTTAATTTGAAATATAAAATCAGTGCAGATTTTGATTGGTTGCTGCGCAGTTTTGTGTTAGCAAATTGCAAAGCGCAATATTTAAAATCGACGTTTGTGAAAATGCAAATGGGCGGAGCGAGTACCGGCGGGATAAAAGCGATTATCAACCACAATGCTGAGGATTTGAAAATTCTTAAATCTCATGGAATTTACAGCAATTGGATCTTTGTGGCGCTTAAATACACCTACAAGATTTTTCAACTGCGATTTTAAAGTTCCTTTCTAAGTCGGGCCACGGGGATCCCGAGTTGCTCGCGATATTTTGCAACCGTTCTGCGGGCGATGTTGTAGCCTTTTTCCTTGAGTAAGTCCATTAAAGCTTCGTCTGTGAGGGGTTTGATTTTGTCCTCTTGACCGATTGCGTTGCTCAGGATTTTTTTGATTTCGCGGTTGCTGACTTCCTCGCCATCGTCGTTGGTTAGACCTTCGGAGAAGAAGAATTTCAGTGGGATGATACCAAAATCAGTTTCCACGTATTTGCTGTTTGCCACGCGAGAAATGGTAGAAATATCCAGCTCAACTTGGGTTGCAATGTCCTTTAATATCATGGGCTTGAGTTTGGTTTCGTCGCCGCCTTCAATGAAAAATTCGTGTTGACGTTGAACGATGGCTTGCATGGTCTTCATCAGGGTGTTCTGACGTTGTTTTACGCTGTCGATAAACCATCTCGCTCCATCCACTTTCTGTTTGATATACTGCACGGCATCGCGAAGCTGCTTTTCTTTGTGCGGACTGTTTTCGTAAGCTTTTAATGTTTCGATGTAAGATGCACTTAAACGCAATTCTGGGGCATTTCTCCCGTTTAATCGAACTTTTAGCACACCATCCTCGTTGATGATTGTAAAGTCTGGCACGATGTATTGCGTTTTGCCACTGATACTTCCTGTTTCTCCTGGTTTTGGATTGAGCTTTAGGATTTCACCCATCGCCGCTTTGAGTTGCTCATCGTTAATTTTGAGGCTCTTTTTTATTTTATCGTAGTGCTTCTTTGTGAAGGCATCGAATTGTTCAGAAAGTAGTTTTTCGGCCAGGTCGATAGCGGGATTATCGCCATAATCCTTTTTATACAACTGAAGCAAAAGACATTCTTGTAAGTCACGGGCCGCAATTCCTGGTGGATCGAAATTCTGAATTTTGATCAACAATCGTTCGAGTTGCGCCTCGGTGGTCATTACGTTTTCGTTGAAGGCGAGGTCGTTGACGATACTGCGCAATTCACGACGCAAATAGCCATCGTCTTCAATAGAACCTATGAGGTGATAGACGAGTTCTAGTTCGCGGTCTTCAAAAATGGCGCGGGCCTGCTCGTAGAGATATTCGTGAAAGGTGCTTTGGGCGGCCAGGGGCATTTCGCGGTGCTCTTCGTTGCTGTAATCCTCGCCCATGCGGAAACTTCCGTAGTCGTCATCGCCGCCAGCGCGGAGCAGTTCATCTACATTTATATCTTGACCATAATCGTCGTAGGCATTGTCGATCGTGGGCTCTTCTGGACCCGATTCTTCCTTACTTGATTCTGGCTTTTCTTTGCGATCATCGTTGTTGCGATCATCGTTTATTCTATAATCAATGGCCTCATCTACGCCTTCCAAATTCTCTAGAGCGGGATTGTCGAGCAGCTCCTGCCCCACCTTCTCCTCAAAGTCTTGTGTATTCAGTTGTAGCAGCTTAATAAATTGAATCTGTTGGGGACTCAGCTTCTGAAACAGCTTCTGCGATAACTCTTGTTTGAGGGCCATATCACAAATATAGGAAATTTTGCCCTTTTAACAAATATCGTGCCATATTTTTTGAAGCCCTTTTCTTATCTTTGCGATACAAGCATTTTCAATCGATCATAATAATCAAAGAGTTAACATGGGAAGTCAAGATTTCAGTTCAAAAGCGGTAAGTATACAGAACCTTCAGTCGCACATCGACGAAACGGTTGTTTTGCGGGGATGGGTATCAAATAAGCGTGAGGGCAAGGGTATTGTTTTTGTGATTTTGCGCGACGGTACGGGCTATGTTCAAGGTGTGGTAACGGCGGAAACGGCGAATGAGCAGTACTTGGAGGTGGCGCAAACGTTGAGTTTGGAGACCAGTGTTGAGTTGCATGGATTGTTAAAGGCGGATGAGAAGCAGCTGGGCGGTGTGGAATTGCAGGTTACTTCGCTGAGTGTTTTTGGCGTTTCGGAGAATTATCCCATTGCGAAAAAAGAACACGGGATTGAGTTTTTGATGGATCAGCGACATTTGTGGTTGCGCAGTACACGTCAGTGGGCCATTATGCGCATCAGGAACACCATCATTTATTCCATCCACGAATATTTCCAGGGAGAGGGTTTTGTGCAGATGGACGCTCCGATTTTTACGGGGAATGCATGTGAGGGAACCAGTACTTTGTTTGAAACGGATTTTTACGGGGAGCAGGCTTTTTTGAGTCAGAGCGGACAGTTATACGGTGAGGCGATGGCGATGGCCATGGGCAAAATTTATACGTTTGGTCCAACGTTTAGGGCTGAGAAGTCGAAGACGCGCAGGCATTTGTCTGAATTCTGGATGATAGAACCTGAGATGGCGTTCCACGATATTTTTCAAAACATGGATTGCATCGAAGGCTTTTTGCAGCATGTGTTGAAGCGGGTTTTGGAGAAGTGTAAGGGCGAATTGACCACCATCGGCAGGGATGTTTCTGTATTGGAGTCGAGTTTGGGTGCTTTTCCTAGGATGACATACGACCAAGCGGTACGCATCATCAAAGGGGAAGAGGATGTGAACGGGGTGAATAGTATTGTGAGTTTGGAGGATGAGTTAAAGCGTTGTGAGGCTTTGTTGGTTTCTTTGGATGCGGAAATTGCTGAGAGAGAGGCAAAGATTGCTGTCCCCGGAATGAAAAAGGGCGAGATTAATTTCAATCAGACCAAGATTACGCAATTGAAACAGGACAAATCGGACGTAGAGGAAGATTTGAGGAATATTCCGCAGTGGATTCAGAGTGCGAAGAATTTCAAATACGGAGAAGATTTTGGTGGATCGGACGAAACGGTGATTACCCGATTGTTTGACAGACCGGTGATGGTTTACGATTGGCCCCATGAAGTGAAGGCGTTTTATTTGAAGAGAAATCCAACGGATTCTCGATTTGCGCGCGGGGTGGATGTTTTGGCTCCAGAAGGATATGGTGAAATAGTAGGTGGCGGCGAAAGAGAGACGGATCTGGAGTTACTGAGATCTAAAATTGTTGAGCACGATTTGCCAATGGATGCCTTTGAGTGGTATTTGGATTTGAGACGCTATGGTTCAGTTCCTCACGCAGGTTTTGGGTTGGGATTGGAACGATTGGTTACTTGGGTGTGTAAATTGAAGCATGTTCGT
>CANHXF010000066.1 GCA_947464515.1 Flavobacteriales bacterium | reverse complement strand
TTGACCAATACCTTCCTCACTTGCACTTGAGCAGCCCCATCGAAGAAGTAGAAGGGGTCAAGACCAATTGGAATCGCACGATATTGCTCGTTTTAGCCATCACACTACACAACATCCCCGAAGGACTTGCGGTAGGTGTTGCATTTGGCGCTGTGGCCGAAGGCATCCCCGGAGCCGATCTACCCGCTGCCATCGCTTTGGCAATTGGCATAGGAATTCAAGATTTCCCCGAAGGCCTCGCCGTTGCACTGCCTCTTAGACGATTTGGCCTATCCCGCAGAAAATCATTCATGTGGGGTCAACTCTCTGGCGCCGTAGAACCCCTGGCCGCAATGTTAGGCGTGGGCTTAGTTATGATTGCAACCCCCTTGCTCCCTTATCTGTTGGCATTTGCCGCCGGAGCTATGATTTACGTTGTGGTTGAAGAAGTAATTCCTGAAAGTCAGCGCGAAGGACATACCGACAAAGCAACGCTAGGTTTGATGTTTGGGTTTGTGCTCATGATGGCACTCGACGTGGGATTGGGATAATTACGCCATTCATTGGGTTGAAAAATTCAGGTTTAGGCTTATTTAATGGACCCGGTCGCCGCGGAGTTCCAATTTCGACATAATCTCTGCTTCCGTAATTAGCATTTCTTCCCACCGCTGTTTCACTTGATCCGCCGGTAAATAGTGCTTCGCCAAATCAATAAACATGCGATAATGGCCAGCCTCAGAAACCATGAACTCATAATAAAACTTCCGCAAATATTCGTCGGCGCAATACAAACTCAATAACCTGAATCGCTCGCAAGAACGCGCCTCAACCATCGCCGAAACCAACAAATACTCCATCATCGATTGCTCCCTAGAGCCACCTTTTCTCATTTGTTGATGCAAAGCGCCCACGTATTCGTCTTTGCGCTGACGTCCGAGTTTCATTCCGCGCTTTTTCAATTCCTTTAGCACTTTACGAAAATGACCCCATTCTTCAGCCACAAGCGGAGTCACCTCATCCACCAAACGTTCATGGTCTGAAAACTTCACGATTAAGGTCACCCCCATCGTAGCCGCCTTCTGTTCACAAAAAGCATGATCGGTTAGAATTTCTTCGATGGTTTTCTCGGCCACATTCACCCACCGAGGATCGGTTGGCAATTTGAGCCCCAACATCTTCACCGCCTCTAAATTCGCTGTCAATGTGGTATCGTGGGCGGAACGAAGTTCCGCCCCAATGCCCTCAGTAGCATTTTCACCCAAACTAACAGCCGCATCGTCCTCGCTGTAATATTCGTCAGAATATCCAGGATGCGAAACACTTACATGCTGCTCTTTTGGATCCATTAGCAATTTTCGATTTTGTCGACCCGCGTTGCGTGACGTCCACCCTCAAATTCCATATTCAAATACGCATCCACAATCGCAAATGCCTTTTCCTGGCTTATAAAACGAGCCGGCAAACAAATCACATTGGCATTGTTATGCTGCTTCGCCAAACTACTGATTTCAGGCTCCCAACAAAGCGCAGCCCTCACACCCTTGTGCTTATTGGCCGTAATACAAACGCCGTTGCCACTACCACAAATCAAAATACCGCAGCAAGCGCTACCATCTGTAACCGCAGTAGCCACCTTGTGCGCATAATCTGGGTAATCGACACTGTCCGCAGAATCCGGACCCATATCGGCCAATTCATACCCTTTTTCAACAAGGTATACGATCAAATCATTTTTCAATTCGAATCCTGCATGATCCGATCCCAAAGCAATGGTTTTATTGTTCATTTTCTCGATTTTTTTCTACTCTTTTGGCCACTTGGATTCCAATAAAATACAAACCCAATAAAGGCGTTCCAAGCAACAACTGACTAAACATATCGGGCGATGGCGTTGCAACCCCCGCAATCAAAAAGATAATTACTACCGCATATCGCCAATGCTTTTTCAAAAAAGCAGAACTCACAATACCCAAACGAGCCAAGATATAAATCAATACCGGCAACTCAAATACCAACCCCGTGGCCAAACTCATGAAGGTCACAAAGCCAGTAACGCTGGATATCGTAATGATATTTTGAATCTTTGGACTCAAAGAATAACCCAACAAAAAGTTGGAAGCCAATGGCACCAAAAAGAAATACGCGAAAAACAATCCCGTAAAAAACAACAACGACACCACCCCCAAACTACGTCGGGTTTTCTGAATCTCTTTCTGACTTAACGCCGGGCGAATAAAGCTCCAAACTTGATAGATAATATAAGGAAAAGCGACCACAAATCCAACTACAAACGATATTTTAAAGGCACTAACAAACTGACCTTGAATCTGTTGACTTTGCATTACTAGCGGTGGAGGCGTCCAACAAAGGGCATCGGAATTCATCAAAAAATGACCTGCTTTGCAAAAAAAGCGATATCCAAAAAAATCAGGACTAAATGGACTCAGTACGATAATTTCAAAGAGTTCCTCTACATAAATAAATCCGAGTACGGTACCAATCAGCACAACAACGGCCACACGAAACAAGCGCTTGCGCAACTCATCGATATGGTCAAAAAAGCCCATATTTTTCTCGTAAGGGTAAACTTCTTCTGGCTGATCTAAAGGCATGAAATCTGAATCTATTTTCTAATTACATCAACATACCGCCACAAACAGAAAGTGTCTGCCCGGTTACGTATCCACTCATATCACTGGCCAAGAACAAGCACACATTGGCAACATCTTCTGGCGATCCACCGCGCTTCAATGGAATAGATTCTGCCCATTGCTTGCGGACATTTTCATCCAACGCATGTGTCATTTCCGTTTCGATAAACCCCGGAGCCACCGCATTGCAACGCACATTTCTACTTCCCAATTCCTTGGCGATACTCTTGGTAAAACCAATCATTCCCGCTTTTGATGCCGCATAATTTGCCTGACCTGCATTCCCCATCACCCCAACAACCGAAGTCATGTTGATGATACTGCCCGCACGATTTCCCAAAAAATGTTTCAAAAATGCTTTTGTAAGGTTAAAAGCCGACTTCAAATTGGTATTTATCACATCGTCCCACTGCTCTTCTGTCATTCTCAACATCAACGTATCACGCGTAATTCCGGCATTATTGATTAAACAATCAATCTTTCCAAAGTCCGCAATCACGGTCTCAGCCAACGCCATACTTTGATTAAAATTGGCCGCATCCGACTGATATCCTTTAACTTTCACACCATAAAGGCTTGTTAATTCTTGTTCAAAAGCCATCGCTTTCTCTACGGAAGACGCATAGGTAAATGCAATATTGCAACCGTTTTTAGCGAAAATTTCGGCGATGCCTTTGCCAATTCCACGTGAGGCACCTGTAATCAGAGCTGTTTTTCCTTGAAGCATGCTGCGAAGATAACTTATCTTCGCGAAATGCCCCATTGGTTAGATACGGGAATTGAGTATTTAAAAGGTGTTGGTCCGCAACGGGCCGAAGCCTTAAAGAAAGAACTCGGCATCTTTACCCTCGGCGATTTGTTAAGTCATTACCCGTTCCGTCATGAAGACCGCTCCCAAACCTATACGATAACGTCTCTTAGGGGCGATGACGTATGGGTGCAGCTGCAAGGAAGAATTCGTCCGATGGGCATCGCGGGCGCCGGCCAAGGCCGGCGCTTCGTCGCCATCCTTTCCGATGGCACCGCTGAATTGGAACTCGTCTGGTTTAAAGGCATCAACTACATCGAACGATTCCTAAAACCCGGTGAAACCTATCGCGTCTATGGAAAAATCAACAATTTCAAAGGCAAAATTTCCATCGCCCACCCCGAACTCGATGTCGTAAACACCCAAAACCCCAGCCAAGCTCTCACCCTCGTCCCCGTTTACCCCCTCACCGAAGGACTCCGTAGAAAAAAACTGGAAAATAAATTTCTAGTCACCGCCGCCCAAAATGCCGTCAATAACCCCGGTTACGATATCCCCGAAAACCTCCCCCTTCGCATTCTACAGAAATATAAATTCATAGGCCGAAAAGAAGCCATCAAAGAACTTCACTTCCCACAGAATTTGGCGAGACTGGAAGAGGCAAAACGTCGACTCAAATTTGAAGAACTATTCTATCTCCAACTGCGACATCTAATGCTCAAAGGATTCAGGAATCGGACCTACAAAGGATTGATTTTTGATTCAGTTGGACATTATTTCAACGAGTTTTACAATAACCACCTCCCCTTTGAACTCACAGGCGCCCAAAAAAGAGTGCTCAAAGAAATTCGAAACGACCTAAAAACGGGGTTACAGTCGAATCGATTGCTACAAGGTGATGTAGGATCAGGCAAAACGATGGTTGCGATGCTTACGATGCTGCTCGCAATCGACAATGGCTACCAAGCATGCATGATGGCACCCACAGAGATCTTGGCCACCCAACATTACTTTTCACTCCATGAATGGGTTGAAAAACTGGGACTTCGCATCGAAATACTTACCGGCTCAACGACCAAGAAAAAACGCGAAGCCCTAATATCTGACCTACAAGAAGGTAAAATCCATATCCTTGTTGGCACCCACGCACTCATCGAGCAGGATGTCAACTACAAACAACTCGGCATGGTTATCATCGACGAGCAACATCGTTTTGGTGTAGCGCAACGTGCGAAACTCTGGAAGAAAGGACAAGTGTTACCGCATATTTTGGTCATGACAGCCACCCCGATTCCAAGAACTTTGGCGATGACGGTTTATGGCGACCTCGATGTGAGCGTGATTGATGAAATGCCGGTGGGTAGAAAACCGATTATCACGGTTCACCGACAAGAATCGATGCGACCTGCGATCATGGAATTTTTACGCACTGAAATCGCCAAAGGACGGCAGGTGTATTATGTTTTTCCGCTCATCGAAGACAGCGACAAGTTGGATTTAAATAGTTTGATGAGTGGTTTTGATATGGTCAACGAATACCTCCCCCCGCCTCAATTCAAATACAGCATCGTTCACGGAAAACTCAAAGCAAAAGAAAAGGAATCGGCGATGAACCTATTTAAAAATCATCAAACCGACATTTTGATTGCAACAACGGTGATTGAAGTGGGTGTGAATGTACCCAACGCGTCGGTAATGGTGATTGAAAACGCAGAACGATTTGGCTTGGCCCAGCTGCATCAGCTCAGAGGTCGAGTAGGCCGTGGAAATGAACAAAGCTATTGCGTGCTGATTACCAAACCCGGACTCAGCGAAAACGGGTATAAACGTATATCTACCATGGTAAGAACCAACGACGGTTTTGAGATCGCGAAAGTGGATTTAGAACTTCGTGGCCCAGGAGAACTCGATGGAACCAAACAAAGTGGGGTGCTGGAATTAAAATTGGCCGATATACGACACGATGAATCCATCTTAATTGCAAGCCGAGTGGAAGCCCAAGAATGGCTCGGGGCGGATGAATTATTGGCTAAATCTGAAAGCGAACCCATCAGGAATGAACTCAAAAAAATCCCCCATCGAACGGTGTGGAGTAAAATTTCATAGATTTTTCCAAAAACAAGAACGGCATTCCACATTGCTTCAGTAATTTCACGACATCAAACTATGAATCTCTTCACAGAAATCGGGCGATACATCATTTTCATGAAATACGTTTTCAAACGTCCAGAAAGAGGACGTGTATTTTGGTCGATGCTTACCCGAGAAATGAATCTTATCGGAATTGAATCCTTAGTTGTTGTCATCCTGATTGCATTAATCACTGGCGCAGTAACTACGGTTCAAACGGCAAGTCAGTTAGCTTCTGATTCTGGAGTGCTCCCCCCTAGTCTTTTCCCGATGGAAATCGTAGGATCTGTTGTTGGTAGTAGTTCCATACTAGAAATTGCGCCTACCATCACCTGTTTGGTTTTGGCCGGAAAAATTGGTGCCAGCATCGCCTCAGAAATTGGGAATATGCGGGTGAGTGAACAAATTGATGCGTATGAAGTAATGGGAATCAATTCAATTGGATTTGTATCGTTGCCAAAAATCTTAGCTGGAGTGATTATGATTCCTTGCTTGATCTTGGTAAGTGTTTTTTTATTGATGGTTGGTGGGCTAATCGCAGCCAAGCTTACGGGAATCATGACAATGGACCAATATGTAACTGGCTTAAGAAGTTCATTTGTCCCACATTATGTGAATGTCCTATTGGTTAAAGGCTATATTTTTTCCTTCATCATAACGAGCATGAGTGCTTTTCAAGGTTATTACACCAAAGGAGGTGCATTGGAAGTGGGAGAAGCTGGAACCAAGGCGGTAACCCGTATTTGTGTCGCCATCTTGGCCTTTGATTTGATAATCGCTAAATTATTGCTCTAATATGATTCAGCTGATAGACCTCAATAAGTATTATGAAGACAAACATGTCTTGCAAAATATCAATGCGAATTTTTACCCTGGAGTTGCGAATTTGGTAATTGGTGCCAGCGGCGGCGGTAAGAGTGTGTTGGTCAAAACGATGGTGGGGTTAGAAACACCAACGAGTGGACAAGTGCTGTTCGAGGAAAAAGACTACCATAACTTGGAATACGAAAATCAGCAAGCCTTGAGAAGAGAAATCGGCATGTTGTTCCAAGGAACTGCTTTATTTGATTCTTTGACCGTGGAGCAAAACGTGGAGTTCCCCTTACTCATGTTCAGCGAAATGAGCAAAGAGGAAAGAATGGAACGCGTGAATCTCTGTCTGTCTAAAGTCAACCTGCACAATGCCAACCATAAAGCCCCATCTGAGATCTCTGGTGGAATGAAAAAACGTGTCGGCATCGCCCGAGCCATCGCCCTACCTATCAAATATTTATTTTGCGATGAGCCCAATTCTGGACTAGACCCGCTCACATCTCGTGTGATCGATGCTTTACTTCATGATATTACTAAGGAATTTGGCATCACGACAATCATCAATAGCCACGACATGAAAACAGTGAAAGACATCGGTGAACACATTGTATTCATGCATCAAGGCCAGAAATGGTGGGAAGGCAGCAAAGAGGAATTGTCTGAAGCGCAAAAATCCAATCCCGAATTGGATGCGTTCGTGAAAGCAAGCTTTTAAGGAAGGGTCTAATCAGCCCCACTTATCAAGCTTCTTAATCAGCCCCACCAAAGAAATTACCTCTCGATTTTCACCCGCTTTAACGGCAATCGATTCGTCACGTCATTACCTAACCCTTTCACCCACGGATGCATCAATCGAATACTCTTGTCGTAATACAACGGAATCACAGGAACTTGACTCATCAACCGAAGGTTTGCGCGAAAAATGTCGTCTAAGCGATCCTTACTCCCACCCGATTCAATCGCCTCGTAAAGCGCATCAAAATCAGCATCTACGAAATGCGTGTAGTTGGGGCCATTCGGCGATAAAAATTTCTGATAAAAACAGGCCAAATAGTTCTCCGCATCGGGATAATCCGCAATCCAAGAACCGCGAAACAGCATCAACTTGCCCTCGTTTCGCAATTGACGTAACATGCCGCCCGTTTGAATATCTACTTTAATATTGATGCCAATCCTACTCCAAGCCTCCTGCAAATAGACCATCATATCCAAATAATCCGCGGTGGTTGACAGTGTAATCACAGGCTTCACCTTCATTTTGGCATAATTGCTTAACGCAAATTCGGCTTTGGCGTCCTGCATGCTATGAGTATTTGAATCTGTAAGTTCCGATTTCTGATTCGGATTCAATTGCGGAGGGACAAACCCAAATTTCCCGGGCGTTCCCAGTCCGTTGCGAAAGAAGCGAACGATGGCTTTTTTATCGACCGACAACTCAAGCGCTCTTCTGAGGTGGACATCCTGCAAATAGTTGACCTGCCCCGGTTGATCGCCCAAATAGCATCCAATGTACTCGGTATTTAAAAATGGTGTAATCAATGTCTTTAATCGCTGATTGTATTTGGGTTTCAACTGCGCATCGGCCGTGAGCAATTCATCCTTAAACGAGGATTCTAATCCATTGAAAAAATCATAAGACCCAGCCAAAAACTGCATAAACGCCGTCTGCTTATTCTTAACAAACGAAACATTGATGGCATCTAAATATGGTAAGGATACCCCTGCACTGTCCTTCTCGTGGTAGACATCGTTCTTGCGAAGCACCAATTTGATTTGCTCCTCCCATCTTTTCAAATAAAATGGACCCGTTCCGATGGGATTTCTGGCCAAAACCGACTTTTCAGTGTTTTTATATTCCAACGGTACGATAAATCCATAATTGGTCGCCAACA
>CANHXF010000065.1 GCA_947464515.1 Flavobacteriales bacterium | reverse complement strand
CTGGCCGGTCAGCCCAACCTCGATGAAATTTCAGACCATCCCCAAACGCTGGAAAACGCAAACTCAGAAAAAACAGAAACAGTTATTTCAACTTCAATACTACCATCTCGATGCGACGGTTTAAAGCACGATTAGCCTCAGTATCATTGAGCGCGGCAGGCTGTGATGCACCGTAACCCTTGAATTTCAGTCTAGCCGCCGGAACCCCCGCAGCCACCAAATACGTCACCACCGATTTCGCCCTCGACTCCGACAATTTCACATTGTAATCCGCGGCTCCCTGATTGTCCGTATGTCCGCTAATCTCAATCACCATCCCCACATTCGTTTTCATCAAATCAACCACAATCGCGAGCTCCTCTCTACTCTCCGATTTCAGATCAAATTTATCCGTATCAAAGAAAATATTATTCAATACAAACACCTGCTTCGCATCAATCGGCGTCAACTGAGCACCCACCTTAAATGGATGATCTAAATCCGATGCCAATGGCTGAAAATTCAAACTCCGAGGCATATAACCCTTGGCCGTTGCAAACAATGCATAGTTTCCGCCCGCCTGCAATGGAATGAAAAAGTCCGATACACTATCGGTAAATACCACCTTGCCCGAGCTCAATTCCACCACGCGAACCCGCGCTTTCAATGGCAAACCCGTCTTGGAATCCGTCACCAAACCCGAAACATAAGTCACCGCCTTTGGCATAAACTTCTCCGGGACCAAAAATTGATAAATATCCAAACGACCCAATCCGCCCGGACGATCGCTAGCAAAATAACCCTTCTTTCCACCCGCATCGATGTACAATCCAAATTCATCTTGGGGCGTGTTTAATCCAGAACCCAAATTCTCAGGGGTCGACCAAAGTCCATCCGCACCCAATCTCGACATAAAAATATCAGAACCACCGTAGCCGGGATGACCCAAACTACTAAAATAAAGTGTGGCACCATCGTAATGCAAAAACGGAGCATCATCGTCTTCACGGGTATTAATTGCAGCACCCATATTTTTGGGAACACTCCACTTTCCTTGATTTAAGTAACTCACCCACAAATCTTTACCGCCATAACCACCAGCCCTACTACTCGCAAAAATCAAGGTATGACCATCTCCACTAATTGCGGGCTGACAATCCCATGCACCGCCGTTAACCGGAGCACCCAAATTGTCGCCTCGCTGCCAACCCTTTCCATCCAATTGACTCACATACAAATCACAACTTCCCAATCCACCCGGCTGATTGCAACGGGTATAATACAGCGCGGAACCATCGGCTTTCACGCTCAACGTCCCTTCGTTTTCTGGGGTATTGATATTACCCGGTGCCGAATAAGCCTTGCCCCACAACGAATCTTTGAGGTCGCTCATGAAAAAATCCTCCTGCAAAACCGCATTCCCTGAGCCACCCAAACGACGGGTGAATACAAAACGATTCCCCGAAAACGGCATACCCGGCCAATATTCATCCACCGGGGTATTGATGGCGGGTCCCATATTTTTGATTTTTAAATTTTCGGCAATATTGACATCGCTCATGGCAGTTTGAACACTGGCTTTCAATCGAGCTGCCTTTTCCTTCAACCGCACCGAAGCCGCGTGTTTTGCAGGGACAAATGAGGGCATCATGGGAATGCTATCAAACTTCGACAAAATTGCGCTTGCCTCTTTTAAACGTTTATTTCGATACAAATACTCCCCGTAATAGAAGTACATGGGCTGAAACTGCGGTGCCACTTTCAAACACTGCTGATAGGATTTACTCGCGTTTTGCGTATCGCGCATGGCCTCATAAACAGAAGCTTGCAATGAATAGGCATCGGCATAGGAAGGATCAATCTTGATGGCTTTTTTTGTCAGACCCAAAGCATCCGGAAATTCAGCCAGATTAAAAGCGGTAAATGCCGCATCCAACTGCTTTTTTGCCTTCGGATTCTGCGCAGCCAAGGGTGCAAAAAACAGGAACGCAACAAGGACCATTGAAAGGGTCTGATAATACCCGGAATTCAATATTGAATAGGATTGAATCCTAGCGAAAGGGATTTTAAATCCGCCCTTACAAACCGCCCGGAATGTACATTTCAAACCCATAATTCCATCCCTTAAACGGCCTATTTCCATTTCAATGTCTTGATTAAATGCAACACATCGGCTTCTACAAATTGATACACCGGCGCGATGCTATCCGACTCGGTATGATTGTTAAAATACAAGGCCCCGCGCAAAAAATGAGAAGCGCTGTCGGTGACATAAAAGTTGAAATTGGTAGCCGTATTTCCCTGAATACTAAACACTAAGCCTTTGGCCGATGGATTCAAAAACTGGGTCGGCCTTTCCACAATATCGTCCGCTTTTTGGATGTGCTTGTTCACCAACTTGCGCGTATCGTACATCAAACTATCAAAAAGATTCCACTCGTTGAACTTGTAATAGGTCATATGCAGGGTGACATCTAAATTCGGGAATTTCAAATTATACCATCCGGGCGTATGCACCCCACCTTGATTCGTGTCCGGCACGAGTTGTGAATACGAGGGAATTTCAAAACTCATTGGTAGGTCGCTGGGCGATGCAAGGCCATATGATTTTGCCGGGAGCGACATTTTAGGATACGCTTTCGGCTTGGGGACGTAGTCCGTGTTGCCGCCGCCGCAGGCGGCGGCAACCACCACCACAAGAACAACAGCAATCAGCAATAAATTATTCATCACCCTCGTAAAATCAAGCCTCAACCCCACGGGATTTCTCAAAACCCCAAACCGCAAGAATTTTACACCATTCCAATATTTATCAAGCCTCACCCGCATAGGTTCCCTCCATCGTTATCTTAATTTTCTTCACCCTCCGCATGTCAGCCGATTCAACCCTAAACCTCACCTTACCCACCTGAACCTCGTCGCCCCGCTTCGGCATCCTTCCCAATCGCTCACTTACCATCCCGCCTAAACTATCACTCTCCAACTCCAAATGATCAAACATATCCGTCGACAACTCCGTCTCGCGAATGAAATCTACCAACAAAACCTTCGCCTCAAACACCCAAACTCCATTGCCCATCTCCACAAATGCCTTCTCCTCATCGTCAAACTCATCCTGCATGTCCCCAAAAACCTCCTCCAAAATATCCTCCATCGTAATCATCCCACTCGTCCCACCAAATTCATCCACCACAATCGCCAAATGGTTGTGATTCGTCCGCATCTCTTGCAACGTATCGTCAATCGTCTTGTTCTCCGGGATAAAATAAGGCGCCTTCACAAACTGCTGCCAAGCAAAATCCGTACCCGCGTCCAAATGAGGAATCAAACTCTTAATACTCAACACCCCCACTATCGCATCCACCGTCTTGTCGTACACCGGCATCCGCGAAAACCCTGCCTCACGAATCACGCCGAGCAACTTGTGAAAATCGACATCCTTCGCAACCGCTGTCATATCCACCCGAGAACGCATAATCTGCTTCACCTGAATGGTCCCCATATTCACAATCCCCTTCAAAATCTCCTTCTCCTGCTTCGCATCGTCCTCGTCGGTGGCCATATCAATTGCCCTCGACAGCTCCTCGGGTGTTAGCTCATTCGCACGCACTTTGACCCTGCGCTCCAACACCGAACCAAACTTTACTAACAGATGGGTAAATGGCCATAAAACCCAAGTAAATGTGCGCATCGGATACACCAGAAAACGCGCCGATGACCGATAATGCTGCGTCGCAAATACCTTAGGCATCACCTCACCAAAAACCAAAATGATAATGGTGACCACAATCGCCTCCACAAAGAACTTTAGCCATGGCAAAGCCTCCAAATCAAACAATTTCTCCGTCAGCAAAATACTGATCAGAACAAAAGCGACATTCACCAAACTGTTGAGCAACAATATCGTAGCTAACAAATGCTTGGGCCGCTCCAAAATCGATAAGATCATTTTCGATGCCACCGTCTTGTCGTCCCGCAAATCCTCAACATCACTGTCGCGATGAGAGAAAAATGCATTCTCCGACCCCGCACATATCGCAGCAATCAACAAGCACAGCAACATAATTAATACATACACCGTAATCTCGGGTGCGTCTGCCATGGTCACCGTTTTCACGATGCTCATCAACACAAATTGACCCGTGGGCCCAGGCTCGTCAATACTCATAGTTAGCATTAAAATGGCAATTCCTCATCCTGAACATCCGATCCACCATCCAAAGAATTGGGACCCTCTTGATGAAATGTCTCTGAAGAATGACCGTCGTTGCTTTGCTCGCGATTTCCGCCTTCCTCAGACCTGCTCGTTAGCATCGAACCCATCATTTGAAAAGTGACGACGCGTATTTTACGGGCCTGACGTTCTTGTCCATCCGCATCAGTATATCGATCTGTACGAATTTTACCCTCCAAATAGAGCAAACTACCCTTTTTTAAATATTTTTCAGCCGTTTCCGCCTGCTTATCCCACATCTCCAAATTGTGCCACTCCGTACTCTCCAGCCGCTGCCCATCCTTGGTATAATAATCGTTGGTTGCTAACGTCACATTGGCCACAACCCTGCCATTTTCTAATCTGCGAACCACGGGATCCTTTCCCAAACGGCCCAATAAAATAACCTTGTTAATCATAGTACACTGTTGTTGAAATCGCTGTTGAACAATTTTATAAAGTAAATTTAATCATTTTTTCCATCAAACGATGCAAGGGCAGGCGTTGAATTTCTTCCAAATTGCACCATTGCCAATCCACCGGTGATACAAACTTATCCTCCGAAAGGCACAAATACCAACACGTGGCGTAAATTGTTTGATGCGTTAGCTGATGCGTAAACGTTCGCTCCGATAAAACCGAAAAATTATCCACAACACCCGCTAAAGCTAGAACCTCATCCAAACCCATCCCACCATCGGCCCCCTCAACCATCGGAAACTCAACCAATCCCTGCCATATCCCCTGTTTTCTTGGCGATGCAAATGCCCAGCGATCCCCCTTCTGAATGCACAGGTAATAAAAGTGCTTGGCGATGGGTTTTTGCTTTTTTACCACAACCGGAATTTGCTTTTGTAATTGTTGCAAATGAGCCACGCATACCTCAGCGAGCGGACAAATTTCGCAGCGAGGATTCTGCGGCAAACAGATTGTCGCCCCAACTTCGATCATCGCTTGGTTAAAAATATTTGGATCTGCCCCCTGAATCGCATCAAAAAGAAGAGAAAAAAGAGATTTTTCGAACGCAGAAGTGTGAATTGCATCGTATAAACCGAACAATCTGGCCCCAACTCGCTTCACATTTCCGTCGATTGCAGGCACTTTTTCCCCAAAAGCGAACGAAGCGATGGCCGCCGCTGTGTATTTACCCACACCCCGCAAACGCAAAATGTCTGTGTAAGTAGACGGAAACACCCCATGGAACTCATCCATAACTTGCTTGGCCGAAGCATGCAAATTGCGCGCCCGAGAGTAATACCCCAGCCCCTGCCACAGCTTTAAAACCTCCGACTCGGAAGCCTCCGACAAGGCAGAAACATTGGGCATGGCAGCAATAAACCGCTCGTAATAACCGATGCCCTGAGCCACCCGCGTTTGCTGTAAAATCACCTCCGAAATCCATATTTTGTATGGGTCTTTGGTATGTCGCCAAGGAAGGTCCCTCGACTCAAGATTGTACCATCTTGACAAAGTTTGGATAACTCTTTGCATAAACTTTGGCAAAAGAACGGCTTTTGTATTTTTTTTGCACTCCAATTCTTATGACAAAGTCAGAAATCGTTAACGAAATTGCAGTGCGCACCGGATTAGAGAAGACAGCGATTGCCGAAACAATCGACAACTTCTTCGTTGTTGTTAAAAATTCTATGGTATCAGGTAGCAATATCTACCTCCGTGGATTTGGAACTTTCGAGCTTAAAATGCGCAAGACCAAGGTTGCTCGTAACATCAAACGCAATACAAGTTTGGTAGTACCTGCTCACCATGTTGCCCGCTTTAAGCCAGCCAAAGAATTTGCCGCCCAAGTAAAGGAAAGCAAAATTTTGGCCGATAAGCTCTAATCTTCTTTCCCTACCTTTGCCGCGTGGGAAATTCTAACCTCCGCGTATGGATTCTAGTTGCCGTCTTAGGACTGCTGGGTGTGGTATTGGTTGTGAACCGATGGAAATCTTCTTCGTTCACCCCAACCGCCGCCGCCGATCAAATGCCTAGCGGAATGCCAGGTATGCAAAACGATGGGTTACCCCAGCAACCTATCACACGGATAGAATTCCTAAACGCCGTCTTCGAAAAAACAAAACCTAGCCCACTCGTGGCTAGAGTCCTAACCGCCAAACCCGGAACCTACCCCAAAGATTCTTTGGTGGCAGCTTTGGTATGGGCCGAAGAAACAGAAAATGCTCCGCTGATTGCGTTGCTCAATGCCGACCTCTTCGAAAGTAAAATGAGCGATGCGCCCCAGGAAGAAATTGCGCGTAACCTCATTTTCGCAGGTGCTGGCGCGATGGAAACCCCTACACAGTCGGCCTATTTGTTTCAGTTAGGTAAAAATTACATCGACAAAGGCCTTGCCGCCAATCCAAACAATGTGCCGCTGCTGAACGCCCTCATCGTCTATCAAAGCGAGTATCTAAACGCCCCGATGCAGTTTCTAGGCACCCTGAAAAATGCCCTAAAAGCCGATTCTACCAACATCGAATTGCACTTTATCCATTTAAATCTGCTAAAAAAGTCACAACAGTGGCCAAAAGCGCTGAAAAAATGCGAAAAATTGATATCTTTGCAACCCCAAAATCCTCGATGGCTGTTCGAAATGAGCGATGTCTTCGGAGTAATGGGTGATTCTGTCAATGCAAAGGTTTACCTCAATTTGGCAATCAAAACACAAAAGTCAGTTCAATAAATTAAAACTATAAGATATGCCAAGCGGTAAAAAAAGAAAACGTCATAAGATTGCCACGCACAAGCGTAAAAAACGTCTGCGCAAGAATCGTCACAAGAAAAAATAAGTTGGTTCTTCCACTATAACACGGCATTTTGTCCAACGAATTAATCATACAAAAAGGTTCGTCGGGGGTTGAAATTGCACTGCTATCGAACCGCAAACTCATAGAATTTCACCGCGAAACAGCCGGAGACGGCTTTCAAGTGGGCGATTTCTACTTGGGTAAAGTCAAAAAGATTTCTCCATCTCTCAATGCCGCATTCATTCACGTGGGTGGCGAAAAAGATGGCTTTTTAACGTATTTCGATCTCGGCCCTAATTTAACATCCCTTCGAAAGGTGGTCAAATCGGCTATCGCTGGTCATCCGCGTGCGGCCGACCTCGATCAGTTTACCATCGAAGAACCCATCGTCAAAACCGGAAAAATAGGACAAGTCCTCAAAACCGGCGAGCCCCTGCTCATCCAAGTTATCAAAGAACCCATCGCCAACAAAGGCCCTAAGGTTACCTGCGATATCTCCATCCCTGGACGCTATTTTATCCTCGTCCCCTTCCAGAACACCATCTCTATCAGTCGGAAAATTGGTAACCCCAAAGAAAAAGCCCGCCTGAAAGACCTAGCCAATAGCATCCGCCCACACAACTTCGGCGTTATCATCCGAACCGTGAGCGAAGGCGTTGCCATCGAAGAACTCGATAAGGACATGCGCGATTTGGTGAAGAAATGGAACGACCTGATCCGCGGACTGAAAAACGCACCCCTATCTAGCAAAGTACTCGGTGAAGGCAATCGCCTGCAAACCCTGCTCCGCGATATCCTCAACGATTCCTTTACCCAAATTGTAACCAACGATGCAGAAATTCATGCAGCCGTCAAGGAAACGTTGGGCAAATACAACACCGACGCTGATAAAATTCTAAAACTCCACCAAGGAAAAAATAGTCTTTTCGACCAGTATAACGTCAACCGCCAAATTCAAGCTAGCTTCGGTCGCAATGTACCGTTTAGCGGCGGCGCCTACCTCGTCATCGACCATACCGAAGCCCTTCACGTTGTAGATGTCAACTCCGGCAGCACCTCTTTCGACCAACAAAATCGTGAAGAAAATGTGCTTAAGGTGAACCTCGAAGCCGTTGATGAAATTGCACGACAAGTGCGATTGCGCGATATGGGTGGAATTATTGTCATCGATTTCATCGACATGCGCGATCCTAAAAAGAAGAACGAATTGTTCACCGCTTTGAAGGCCGCCATGAAGACAGATCGTGCACGACATACCATCCTGCCGATGAGCAAATTTGGTTTGGTGCAGATTACCCGCGAACGCGTGCGTCCCGCCACCGAAATTGCTACCCAAGAAGTGTG
>CANHXF010000064.1 GCA_947464515.1 Flavobacteriales bacterium | reverse complement strand
CGGGCACTAGGGCCAACCCCGTTCCACCGGCAACACCACAACCGCCAAATCCTCTGATGGCAACACATCCTTGAGCCGATAAGTTTTGAACCGATAAAAGTCCACCACAAGCAAATACGATCGTAAAAAATCTTTTCATAATTCGTTTTAGTTATGCAATTATACGCAACAGCCTTTACTTTGCATATGGAAATAGTCCATTGTAAGCCTTTTTTTTAAGAATCCATGCTCGTCCAAACAAATCATTCCCTACTAAAATGCAACACTTTTGGATTCAACATCTCCGCTAGTGAGTTCCTAGCCATCCAAAGTTTGGAACAACTGGACAAATTGCATATAGAAAAGCAGTTGGCGCGCACTGACATTGGAATCTTAGGCGGCGGAAGTAACATCACTTTTACAAAGAATTTTACCGGCCTTATTTTAAAGAATGAGATTTTTGGCAAAACCATAATTCAAGAAACCAATGAATTTGCGATTATTGAATTTGGCGGCGGCGAACCCTGGCATGGGGCAGTTTTACATGCACTATCGCTAAACCTTGGCGGAATTGAGAATTTAAGCCTTATTCCTGGAACCGTTGGCGCTTCACCCATCCAAAATATCGGAGCTTATGGCGTTGAATTACGGGATGTTTTTCACTCGCTATCTGCGTTCCATTTACCCACCGGAGAAATCCACCATTTCGATGCAAAAGCCTGCGAATTCGGCTATCGCGACAGTATTTTTAAACGCGAAAAAAGAGGGCAGTATTTCATCGTATCTGTGCAACTAAAATTGAGTAAAAATGCGGAAATCAAAACCCAATACGGCGATATTCAAGCCACTTTGGATGGTTGGGGAATTGAGAAACCTACAATTCACGACATATCAAAAGCGGTAATTTTTATCCGTGAAAGCAAATTGCCAAACCCAGCAGAAATAGGCAACTGCGGAAGTTTTTTTAAGAATCCTGTGGTTTCAAGTGAAATCATTCCAGCGCTGCAATTACAATTCCCCGACATCAAAACCTTCCCAGCAGGAACAGGCCTTACAAAGTTGCCGGCGGGATGGCTCATCGAAAAAGCAGGATGGAAAGGTTTTAGACGAGGCGATGTGGGCGTCCATGCCAAACAAGCCCTAGTTTTGGTAAACTATGGAAATGGCACAGGCCAGGAAGTCATTGATTTAGCCCACGAAATTCAAGCAGATATTTTATCAAAATTCGGCATCGCCCTAGAAATGGAAGTCAATGCGTGGTAAACGCCGATTTGCTGTTTGAACTTTGTGCCGTAAATTGCACCCAATGAATTCCAAAATCAGCCTGGTATTTTCTTTTTTTCTTTGCTTAAGTGCATCGGCCCAGCAAGGCAAAGCCGAACCCCAGAATTCCCCAAAAAATGGAGGTACTTGCGATGTCATTCGCGATATCAAAACGCCGATTTCGCATATTTTTGACCCCGCCACGTCGCCTAGCATTTGGATGATGCCAACCGATCAGGAAGCGGAAATGCCATTGCCAGGAGGAATCAATGAGGACCTCAGACGCGAAATTGATGCGGCTCGCTCCGCTCGCCTTAATTCCAACCCCATTCAAAACCGTGGTATCATTCATGATAAACCCACCCCACCAAATTCAATCATCACAGAACGACAACGCGGTGTTGAGGTTCCGCCTGGCGGCGGAACCCCCAACGACAATCATATCGCCGTAGGAAACGATGGAAAAATTGTCTCCGTAATGAATACCGTAATCCGCGTTCATAACGATACCGGTAAAATCGTCAAAGCCTTCACCCTCGACTTCTTCGCCAATAACCCAAATATCAAAAAAGACCCCATCCCTACCATGAATCGGACTTATGATCCGAGAGTCATGTACGACCCCTATAAAGACCGATACATCGTCGTTTTTATGCATGGAACCACCAATAAAAACAGCTTTATCATCGTGGGATTCTCCACCACCAACGACCCCGCAAAACCCTGGAACGTCTATAAAATCCCTGGCACGCCCATACAAGATACCGTTTGGAGCGACTACCCCATCGTTTCGCAAACCAAAGAAGACATGTTCTTTACCGTCAACCTCCTGCACAACGGAAGCAGCTGGGAAGAAGGTTTCGTAGAGGCCGTAATCTGGCAACTCAACAAAGAAGATGGATTCAATGGCGATACGATGCACAAGAACTTCTTCCACAACATCAAATACAATGGCGTTTCGATTTGGAGCATCTGCGCGATACAAAATGGACCGATGCCGGACGGGGTCGACAACTACTTTATGAGTGTTCGGCCCTACACCAAAGAAAACGACACCATTTTTGTCCATCGAATCACAAACACCCAAAGAAGCGGACAAGCCAACTACGAATTGGGCGTGCTCAAAAGTCCTTTGAAATATGGATTCCCATCGAGTGCTTTACAGCCCGATACAGCTTTCCGACTTCGAACCAACGACGCCAGGGTATTAAGCGGCGTTCGCATCGGCACACAACTTCACTACTTCCAAAACTGCCTCAACTTTAAAACGATGCAAGCCCATATTTTGCATGGCAGTATCTATAATCTCACCTTGCCAAATGGCGCCACTCGGATGGGACTTTTTAAATGGAACGAGGGCGGAGCGGTGACTAAAGCGCATCTTTTCACCAACGATAGCCTCGACTTTGGATACCCAGCCGTAGCAGCAGCCGGAGAAGCAACGACATCGGAACTAGCAGCCCAAGATCCTTCCATGATTGTCACAAGCGTTTATTCCGGAGCCAAACACTTCCCCGGTACAGGCGCTTTTTTCATCAATCGATACGGAGAATACAGCGATTATCAAATCCTAAAAAAGGGGCAATCGATCATCAACTACACCTTCATCAAACCCAAAGAACAGCGTTGGGGCGATTACGAAGGCATCCAAGCGAAATTCAACGAAAAAGGCATTTACTATTTGGTTGGCTCTTGGGGCAAAGGCAATAGCATGAGCGCTTATGTGGCTCGGTTGAAAATCAAAGACACTGTGGCCGACAACCCCATTTCAACCATGAGGGTATTCCCGGTCCCCACCACCGAAAACCTTAACATCGAATTTCAAGTAAACACGGAAGCGACGATTAACGGTCAAGTTTTCAATTTGAACGGCCAAAGCATTGGCATCGAATCGGGCCTTTCGGGAAATAGTGGCGCCACCGAAGATCGCAGTCGTTTTACATTAACTGTAGAACCCGGCACCCACCGATATGCGCTCCATACCCATGGATTGGCAAAAGGTGTTTATATCGTGCGACTAGAACTGGCAAAAGGTAGTTGGGGCTTTACATCCTCCGATCCCCAGTCTTTCAAGTTCATTGTCCAATAAACCTTTGGACCCTATTGAATCTCCACTCACTCAACTGTCAACCGAATACCCCATAAACCAACCCTTGGAAAATCTCAATCCAAACGCCCGCGCCAAAGGAGAAATCATCCTCATCAACAAACCCCATGGATGGTCGTCTTTCCAAGCGGTGAAAAAAATCAAATACGTCACCAAAGCCAAAAAGGTTGGACACGCGGGCACTTTAGACCCCCTCGCCAGCGGCTTATTGATTATCTGTACCGAACAGCAAACCAAAGGGATTCAAGCCATTCAGGACGCCGACAAAGAATATGAAGGCACGTTGGTTTTGGGCGCAACAACACCCAGTTACGATATGGAAACGGAGCCCAATGCGCATTTTCCCACCGAACATATCACCAACGAGATGGTTTATGCAATCATCCCTCAATTTTTAGGCGAAATCGACCAAATTCCACCGTTGTATTCTGCCCTTAAGGTCGATGGTCAAAGGGCTTATAAGTTAGCAAGACAGGGCGATGAAACCGTATTAAAATCGAGAAAAATCACCATTCATTCTCTGGAATTTACCCGCATCGAATTACCCGAATTAGATTTTCGCGTTCGATGTACCAAAGGAACCTATATCCGCACTTTGGTGTTAGACATCGGCCACGCTTTGCAATCCGGCGCATATATGTCGAGGCTGGTCCGCACCAAAATCGGTGACCATCACATCGAAAATTCCGTTTCACCACACGAGTTTGAAGAGGTATTCAAGTCAAGAATTGTAGAAATTTCCGACACCAACCCAACCAACATTTAAAGTTTGGGCCAATTTTTGCTATCTTTGGCCAGCATGCGCACGATACACAAAACTCTACGCTCTTTGGCTTTTATCGCCTTATCGTTAACCTTGGTACAATGTACCGAACTCAACGCCGGAAAAGTTAAACAGGACTTTAACAATTGGTTTACCGATCTCATTACACCTCGCGCCTCTTCTTTGGAAATGGCCAATGATGGTTATATTGTTAAAGGAAATGTAAAAAATAAACCCAATCAGGTGATTCGCTTGTTCGAGATGACGGCGGAAGGATTGGTTTTCATCGACAGCTCCTTTACGGATAAAAAAGGCGATTTCTCTGTCAAAGGAAGTACCAAAGAACTCATTTTCTGCGCACTCATGGTGTTGGACAAACAGATGGTTTATTTGGCGCTGAACAATGCGACAGAAGCTACGCTAGCGATTGATGCGACCACTACGGGCATCAACTATACCATCACAGGAAAGAACGTAGAGGAGAGCCAGTCATTGAAAGACTTGTTAAAGTTGAACGAAGGTTTCTCTTCTAGAATCAAAGCCTTGGAAGCTGAAGCCAGCAAATTGAACCCAAATACCGATGAAGGTTTTAATAAGATGCAAAAATTGCAAGCGGATTATTATGCCAATCTAAGCGAAAGATCCGCCGCTATTTTGAGTTTCGCAAAAGCCCGACCTAGTAGTTTCATACCCTTTTTCATCCTTCATTTCAATGTGGTTCAAGAGCCTACCATCGAATTGTTAACGGTAGCTCGCGATGCAGCAGTAAAAGCCGACCCGACTTCAAAATACACCCAAATGATTCAGCAAAAATATCAAGAGGAAGCAAAATTGATGGTGGGTGGTGAAGCGCCGGAAATCAATCTGCCACAGCTCGATGGTACAAATTTGGCATTGAGTTCATTGCGCGGTAAATATGTTTTAATCGATTTCTGGGCTAGCTGGTGCGGACCATGTCGCAAAGAGAATCCATACAACGTAGAAATGTATAAGCGCTTTAAGGACAAAGGTTTTGAAATCTATGGCGTGTCTTTAGATCAAGATCCAACGCGTTGGAAAGGTGCGATTGAGAAAGACGGATTAACCTGGAAACATGTCAGCGATTTGAAAGGTTGGAGCAGTTCGGCCGGCCAGACTTATAACATTCACTCTATCCCTTCAACCGTATTGGTTGATCCCGCAGGAAAAATCGTAGCGAAAGGCTTGAGAGGTGAAGAGCTCGATGCCAAGTTGCAAGAGTTATTGGGTGCGTCAAGCGCAGACAAAGGCCAATAAGCAGATAAACCTTAAATTAAGGTTTAATTAATGTTAAAATAATACACAGGAGGTCGAAAGTTAACACCAATTGAATTCCTTTGTAACATAATGATTAAAGGACTGCCTAAAGTATTAGTAGTAGATGACGAGCAAGACATTCTCGAGCTAATTAGGCATTCCCTAGCCAAAGAGGGTTTTGAGGTGCATATTGCCGCAAACGGCGCACAAGCAGTTGAGCAAGCAAAAAAAGTAAAACCGGAAATCATCATCATGGACGTCATGATGCCTGTGATGGACGGAATGGAAGCTTGCCGACAGTTGAAGGAAATCCCTGAAACCAAAAACATTCCTGTTATTTTCTTAACCGCCAGAAGCGAAGAATTTGCTGAATTGGCGGGATTTGAAGCCGGAGCCGATGATTATATCGCCAAGCCAGTAAGAGGAAGAGTCTTATTGAGCCGGGTTAAAGCCATATTACGTCGCCGTAATGCTTTGGTGACACCCGAGCCTGAAAAATACGACTTCGAAAATCTCAAAATCGATCGTGAGCGTTTTGTTGTTGAATACGATGGCAGGACACTTCAATTACCCAGGAAAGAATTTGAATTACTTTCATTCCTAGCCTCAAGGCCTGGACGTGTATTTTCTCGCGATGAAATCTTGGAAAATGTATGGGGCAATGAAGTATTGGTGGTTGATCGTACGATTGATGTCCACGTGAGAAAAATCCGTGAGAAGCTAGACGATAAATTCATCTACACGGTAAAAGGCGTAGGCTACAAGTTCGAGAATTAATTTGTCTCGAAAATCGAGAGCACCGCACTCGCTTTATCCAAACATTCTTGATATTCCTGTTCCGCTACACTATCGTATGTGATAGCACCTCCAACGGCATAGGCCAATGTCTTGGCTTGCGAATCGTATTGTAAGGCACGAATCACCACATTGAAATCCATATTCTGTTTCCAAACGAAACCCACAGATCCAGAATAAATGCCCCGAGCAAACCCTTCCAAATGATTTGTGTGTTGCATCACCGAAATCTTTGGTGCACCCGTCATACTCCCCATTGGGAAAGTGGCATGTATCAATTCCTTTAAACCAACTTCGGGCTTCAATCGACCTTCTACCGTAGAAATCAGTTGATGCACATGAGAGAAGGAATAAACTGCACAACATTCGGGAACCTGAACGCTACCGACCTCACAAACTTTCGATAGATCATTCCGCACTAAATCCACAATCATAATATTCTCAGCGCGGTCCTTTTCCGATATCCCCAATTCCCTTGCAACGGCACAATCTCGAACCTCATCCAATTCTAACGACATCGAATCAAATACCCGTGGCCTTGTGCCTTTGATGGGCTGGGAAAAAATCAAATCTCCACGTTTGCCAAAGAATCGCTCCGGACTGGCGCACAACAAATACCGATCCCCGTCCTTCAAAAACACAGAAAATGGTGCCGGTGCTTTGCGACTCAATAACATAAAAGCATCGTACGGATCAATCTCTTCCTTGGCCGTAAAGGCGATGCAATAATTCATCTCGTAAAAATCCCCATCCACAATATGCTGTTTGATCCGCTCCACATTCTCCAAATAGGTTTCCTTTGGCGTTTGCGATTGCCATTGGGGTGAATTTTGATTACCGCAAAAATTCAACAACGATCCACCATTCAAATTTTGATTACCGCGAGGAAACAGCAAAGATTCATCACCGGAAACAATACCATTTTTTTCAATTGCTACCCAGCGCTCAGGGCTGACAAATTTCAAAGCATCGAATTCTACCAATTGGGTAAGGTCCGATTCCAAGGAAGCTTCAATTTGATTCTTGTAATCATAACCCAAATATCCCATTATCGGACTCTCGGGACAACTCGGAACATCAGACAAATCATTAAATTGCTCTGCAATACCAAAGCCAGCCATGAGGGAAATCTGACCATGGTCATCGGACCGACCTGCGCTCAAAAAAATGCAAGCAAACGACTCATTTCTTGCCTTTTCAAGCAAACATTCTAGTTGGTATGCAATTGTAATTCCTTGATTTTCCATCACTTATCACAACATCATTTGATCATCCTCCAAACTTTCCTCACCTTGATAAAACCGATGAATTACTCGCGATTTCGCTACTCCAACCACACCTGTCAACACTTCAACACTCGCCTCTTTTACCTTTTTTACACTTTTAAAATGCTTCAAAAGCATTCTAGCTGTCTCCTCGCCTATCCCTGGAATTTCCGTCAACTCTGTCCGTAACGTCCCCTTATCCCTCCTACTTCTGTGATGCGTAATTCCAAATCGATGCGCTTCATCACGCATTTGCTGTATCACTTTCAACGTCTCCGATTTCTTGTCGATGTACAAGGGCAAAGAATCTCCGGGGAAATATATTTCCTCCAAACGCTTCGCAATCCCCACGATGGCCAATTTGGTATAAATCCCCATCGACTTTAATGCTTCCACCGCGGCGCTCAACTGACCCTTGCCACCATCCACAACAATCAACTGAGGCAATGGCTTTTGCTCATCAATCATCCTTGAATATCTGCGTGTAATCACCTCTTTCATCGTCGCAAAATCGTCCGGCCCTTCTACCGTTCGCACATTGAAATGTCGGTATTCTGATTTAGCCGCCTTCCCATTCTTAAAAACCACGCAAGCACTCACAGGGTAGGTTCCCTGGAAATTCGAATTATCAAAACACTCAATATGTCGAGGCAACTCACTCAATCGCAAATCTTTCTTCATCTGCTCCATCAATCGATCCACCCGAATTTCTGGATTCAGCTTTTCGTATTGCGACAATTTCTCCTGCTTATAGAGCAAGGTGTTTTTCATACTCAACTCCAACAAACGACGTTTATCGCCCATTTTAGGAACGGTTACAGCAACGCCATCTAACTCCAGATCTAGCTCATGGCTCAAGACAATCTCTTT
>CANHXF010000063.1 GCA_947464515.1 Flavobacteriales bacterium | reverse complement strand
CGAAAGAAATCGTTCAAAAAGGACAGAAATGGAATCGTTACAAGCCAAGGGCAATCAGATTACATCGCAAATTGGCGAATTGTATAAAACAGGCAAAAAAGCCGAGGGTGATATCTTGAAATTGCAGAGTGTCGAAATCAAAGACTCACTAAAGCAATTAGAATCCGATGTTGAATTATTGGATCAGGAATTAACACAACTGTTATTGACCATTCCAAATGCGCCTTCTATTGAGGTTCCCAAGGGAAAAACACCGGAAGACAACAAACAGGTGTTCTTATGGGGCGAAATGCCCAAGTTGCATGAGGGAGCCTTGCCGCACTGGGAATTGGCGGCTAAATATGATATCATCGATTTCGAATTGGGTGTAAAAATTGCAGGTGCGGGTTTTCCTGTATACAAGGGAAAAGGTGCCATTTTTCAGCGTGCATTAATCCAGTTTTTTCTAAATGAAGCAGGGAAAGCCGGATACATGGAAATTCAACCTCCATTGATGGTTAACGCAGACAGTGGATATGGTACGGGTCAATTGCCTGATAAGGAAGGTCAGATGTATCATGTGGGTGTGGATGATTTGTATTTGATTCCAACAGCAGAGGTACCCATCACCAATTTATACAGGGATGTCATTCTTCAAGAATCTCAATTGCCAGTCAAAAATGCAGGACATACACCTTGTTTCCGTCGTGAAGCGGGAAGTTATGGCGCTCACGTAAGAGGTTTGAATCGCTTGCATCAGTTTGATAAAATAGAAATAGTACAAATTGTTAAGCCTGAGGGTTCATACGAAGTGCTGGAAGAAATGAATCAGTACGTGCAAGGATTATTGCAAAAGCTGGGATTGCATTACCGTGTATTATTGCTTTGTGGCGGCGATATGGGCTTTACGAGTGCAAAAACCTATGATATGGAAGTCTGGAGCGCAGCCCAAGAAAAATGGTTGGAATGTAGTTCGGTGAGTAATTTTGAAACTTTCCAAACCACACGCTTAAAATGTCGTTTCCGCAACGCCGAAGGAAAAACCGAATTGGCCCATAGCTTAAACGGTTCAGCCTTGGCATTGCCGAGAATTGTAGCGTCGTTGCTAGAAAATTATCAAACGCCAGAAGGTATTGTTGTACCAGAGGAATTGGTGAAATATACAGGATTTACAATGATCAACTAATTTATGATCGAACCATTAAACTTGCCAAAATTTGACTGGGATGCACCTACATCTTTGGGAGAATTGTTGAATCATGTTTTAGAAATTCAACATTTTCCTACTGAATTGGCCAAGGTGATTTCCACTATTCAGGAATCTCAGTGGGATTTGAGCTATCGAGAAGGCGGTTGGTCGATTAAGCAAATTGTGCATCATTTGGCGGATTCACACATGAATGCCTACGTCAGGACCAAACACATTATCACCCAAGATCAATCTCAAATTCAACCGTATGATGAGAATGCTTGGGCAAGTTCTCTCGATGCAGATTTTCATCATGAAGCGTCTTATTTGATTTTATTGGGATTGCATCAGAAATGGTCGTTGTTGTTGCTTGAATCGTTAAAGGATGCTGCGAATCAGCTTGTAAAAACGCTAGAACACCCTGAAAGCGGACGTCAAGTGAGTTTGAGCGACCTAATTCGACATTACGCTTGGCACGGAACGCACCATTTAGAGCAAATTAAATATGCTCTGACTGTCAATAATTGATTATTTGTAGTCGCGGAACACTTTCCAAATCTGGTAGGGAACTTTCACGAAATCCGTCCAACCGATTTTTGACCCTTTCACATCGTTCCAAGTGCGAATGGGTACTTCAAGAATCATTTCTGTGGCTCTTTTGCCGTAATGCTTTTTCAATCTCAGTAACATCTCTACATCAAACAGCCACGATGTTTTGAACGGTTGCTCCATACAAATGGGGATAAGATGAGACTTGAATATTTTAGCTCCACATTGTGTGTCGTGCACTTTCCAACCGAGACCTTGGCTGATGAAAGTCGCAAATAACCGACCTGAATAGTGTCTAAAAACGGTTCTCTCAATTTTGGAGCCCAAACGAGCAACGCGAGAACCAATAATCATATCGGGATCTGAGTCTTTTGCCAAATGGAAAAACCAAGATAGCTCCGAAAAGGGGGTCGCCAAATCTGCATCCCAAAATCCAAAGTATTTGGCATCAATGATTCCGTTTCCAATGGTTTCACAGTTTAGAAGAAATGTTGGAGCGGGGGTGTTGTTTGATAATGCATCGGCCCATAATAATCCGCGTTGCACGGCGGTTGCTTTGCCTTGGTTATCACTATAACTTAGAATATGAATTCGATTCTGAACCTTAGAATCACAATTGGAATGTAATTGTCGCAATACTTCTATCGTCGAATCTTTGCTACCATCATTGACGAAAATCAATGTGAGATTTGGATTGTTGGACAACTCATTCAAATACGAATGCGTATCCAAACGGTCACTTTCATTGTAACAAGGAATTACGAGACAAGTTTTTTCCATTCCAAAATAGGGTGCCAAATTAGCATCGAAATCCGAAGCAACCTAAGCCGCGGTCAATTGTTTATGTCAGTTTTCACGATTTTTTCTAAAAAAGCGCTTTCGCGAAAGTAGATTTGCAACCGTATGCGGGTTTACCAGAATATTTTAGAAACGATTGGCAATACGCCGATGGTTAAATTGAATACGATCACCAAGGATTTACCTTGTACCGTGTATGCGAAAATCGAAACTACCAATCCAGGAAATTCGATTAAGGATCGTATGGCATTGAAAATGATTTTGGATGCCGAAGCCAGTGGAGCCTTAAAACCAGGCGGTGTAATTATTGAAGGTACGAGTGGCAATACCGGAATGGGGCTCGCAATTGCGGCAGTGGTAAAGGGTTATCGTTGTATTTTTACTACCACAGACAAGCAAAGCAAAGAAAAGGTTGATGCGCTAAAGGCGTTTGGCGCGGAGGTCATCGTTTGTCCAACGGATGTTGAACCAGAAGACCCAAGGAGTTATTACAGTGTAAGTACCCGATTGGCGGCAGAAATTCCAAATGCTTGGAAACCCAATCAATACGATAATTTAAGCAATTCAAAGGCCCATTACGAACAAACAGGTCCTGAAATTTGGGATCAAACGGATGGTACTATTACGCATTTGGTTGTTGGAGTAGGAACGGGCGGAACGATTTGCGGAACCGGTAAATACCTAAAAGAGAAAAACCCAGCAATTCAGATGTTAGGAATCGATACCTATGGCTCGGTTTTCAAAAAATATAAGGAAACTGGTATTTTTGATAAGAACGAAATTTACCCCTACATCACTGAAGGTATTGGCGAAGATTTCTTGCCAGCGAATGTCGACTTCTCAGTTATCGATCATTTCGAAAAAGTTACCGATAAAGATGCTGCAGTAATGACAAGACGCATTCCGCGAGAAGAGGGGATTTTTGTAGGAAATAGTGCGGGTTCTGCATTGGCAGGTATTCTTCAAATGAAAGATCGATTTAAGCCGACGGATGTTGTGGTCGTGATTTTTCATGACCATGGTACTCGCTACCTCGGAAAAATGTACAATGAGGATTGGATGAGAGATCGCGGTTTTATTGCGCCAAAACCCCTACAAACTGCAACTGACTTGATTCAAGGCCATGCACAGTTGCCATTACTGACAGTAAAAGAGGGTGATTCATGTGAAGAGGTAATTAGCATCATGCAGAAATACAGTGTTTCGCAATTGCCAGTAAAAAACGATTCCGGTGATTTTGTAGGTGCTGTGGAAGATGCGCACTTGTATGCTGAATTGTTGAAAAACAGAGATTTAATGAGCCATCCGGTTTCTATCATCATGGGCAAACCTTATCCCATCGTAAGTCATATGGCTACGATAGAAGAAGTATCGACAAAAATCAACAAAGCCAATGCGGCCGTATTGACGATGGACATGGGAGGGAATTGGCATATCATCACCAAGCAAGATTTAATCCAAGCCATCGCAAAGGGAAATTCTTAATTCTATTATGTCAGCTATCGTAATTAAAACACCTGAGCAAATCGAAGGCATCCGAAAGAGTGCAAAATTGGCTGCTGAAACATTGAAATATCTGGAACAATTTGTTGTTCCAGGAATGAAGACCATCGACATCGACAAAAAATGTGAAGAGTTTGTGCGAGATAATGGGGCGGTTCCGGCTACAAAAGGCTATCGCGGATTTAAACACTCTTGTTGCATTTCTCCCAATGAAGTTATTTGTCATGGCGTGCCCAATCAAACGGTTCTAGTGCATGGCGATATCGTTAATATCGATGTAACTACGATACTTGGGGGTTACTACGGCGACACTTGCAAAATGTATTACGTTGGTGAGCCCAGCGAGTATGCGAAGAGATTGGTTGAAACCACAAGAGAGTGTTTACAGATTGGGATGGATCAATGTTTTCCTGACAATCGATTGAACAACATCGGATATAACATCGCCAAGCATGCCCAGAAAAATGGTTATTCTGTGGTTTATGAATTTTGCGGTCATGGCGTAGGCCTTAAGTTTCACGAAGCACCCGATGTGGCCCACATTGCCGATGCAAATACAGGTCCGATCCTCAAGCCAGGCATGATTTTTACGATCGAGCCGATGATAAATGCGGGTAAGGCGAGAGCGAAAGTGGATAGGAAAGACGGTTGGACAGCCAGAACGATTGACGGGAAATTGAGTGCGCAATTTGAACATACCATTCTGATTACAGAAACTGGGTATGAAGCGCTAACCGATGTTTATCACGAGTTCTGATGAGGGTTTTACCAATTCATACGGGAAACTTCAAATTGGATGGCGGTGCCATGTTTGGCGTTGTCCCAAAAGTGATCTGGAATAAACTTGTACCGGCAAATGAGAATAATCTTTGTAATTGGTCGATGCGATGCTTGCTCGTAGAAATTGAAGACAGGAAAATATTGATCGATACGGGCATCGGCAACAAGCAAAGTGAAAAGTTTTATGGTCATTACGATTTAAATGGCGAGGATAGTTTGATGGGTTCTCTCTCGTCACACGGTATTTCGGCCGATCAAATTACCGATGTTTTGCTCACGCATTTACACTTTGATCATTGTGGCGGGGCCATCATAAGAGACGCGGAATCGTTAATCCCACAATTTCCAAATGCTTTGTATCATCTAACAGAATCACATTGGAATCACGCGAACAATCCAAATGATAGGGAAAGGGCCTCTTTTTTGCCAGAGAATTTCTTGCCATTGAAAGAATTGGGACTTTTGAATTTTGTTAAGGAGGGCGATATGATAGCGGATTGCATCGAAATAAAAGTATTCAATGGTCACACTTTTGGTATGATAGCGCCAATTATTCATTGGGGTGCAACCAAATTGATGTACATGGCAGATTTGATACCTGCTGCCGCTCACATTCCGGTAAATTATGTGATGGGTTATGATATTCAACCCTTGATAACGATGGAGGAAAAGAAATCATTACTTCCTTGGCTAGAATCAGAGCAAGTGTGGCTCATTTTTGAGCACGATGCTAGTTTCTGCAGAGCGCAAGTACAACAAAACGATAGAGGTCAGTTCAAGGCGATAAATGCCACTGAGGATTGGTTTGACTAAGCGCTAGCAACCAGACTTACTCCAAGCCGTATTTCTTTGTATCCAACGGTTGTCCTGTGATTTCTTCGTAGATCATCATAACGGCTTGTACCGCAGTTTGGAAGTCGTTTTGATTGGATGCACTTCCCAATGTCGATGCTTGTAACCACATATTATAATTGCTAGCATCTTTCATCATTTGATAAGCTTGTGAACCTAAATCGTAAACTCTGTAATCCATTGGATTCATAGCAACTGCATTCTTTAACGTTTCGATTCCTGCTGCGATATCACCCTTACTCATTTGTGCTTGGGCTTTCATGATGAACCCTTCGCCATCGCGAGGACGAGATTCTAGATATTGAGAAATCACTTCGATGGCTTCATCGTATCGTTTAACATTCATCAAATATTGGAATTGCGCAAAACACGCTCTACTGTATTCGGGGTAATATTTCCGTGCTTCTTTAACTGCGAGTATGGCCTTTTCGATATTGCCCATGCCAATGTAAGCAGAGGATAGGTAGAATCGCACTTCAGAGCGCGCAGGATCGATCTTTAAGTAATTTTCAAGCAAAGAGGCAGCCTGAGCGTAAGCAGTGTCTTTTTCGATGGCTTTGATGCCTTTAAAGTCGTCGTGACTTGGGCGTTCGATAACCAATCCCGCTGGAACACCATCTACCATTTGCTGATAAACCGTGCCTTTTGGTGGGAATTCACCTGAGTTTAATCGCGATTTATCAAAATAGGCATTGTAAAAAATGCAATAGTCCCAATCTTTTGAACTTCTATCATCGAATCTTGAGTACCCAACGTGTACGTTTTTGTCGTTTCTGCAGTAATACTTCACATGATCCATTCCATACGTAAGAACTTCGTATTTCTTCTCAGGATGTTTGCGAGCCACATTTTCTAGAAACCACTCTGCACTCGGACGCAAACTAGCCAAGTAGTAGTCCATCTCATATTCGCCATAAGCTTTTGCTGTACCGCCATAAATTTCGTTGAAGTAACTGTAACTCACGGGGTGGTTGGCCAAAATGAATTTGGTTGGCATCGCAAGTAAAGCAAGTGCAATCACAGTGGGTAGTAATTGTAATTTCTTATTCAATCTGGAAAGTAAATCGCCAAACCACTGATAACCAATCACAGCGATGGTGACAAAACAGGGTAGGGTGAACAGAATTTGTCGGATCCCTCCGTACACTTGAGATTTTTGAATGTATATATAAACAATTGGGAAAATTGCGGCAAACAAAATCAAGAAAATTTCATTTGTGAAGCGCTTGCGATTCGTATAGACCAAGAGTGCAAAACAACCAAGCCCAAACATAACAGCCATCGGCGTTGTGATCAAAAGGTATTTCCTTAGGTAATACAATGGCAGCATATCTGAATCGTATAGCTTCCCCTCAAATAACTGTCGCAATGAAACCGAGTAGTTTGTAAACTCTTTCAACGCCTCCAATGGATTGGTAAAAGGCTGGTCAATGCCGTAGGGCCATGGCGAAATCCCTAGTAGATAACTACCGAGTCCAATGGTGATAGTTGTAACAAGCAGAGCTCCGAAACCCTTCCATTTTAGAGAAGTAAACTGTTTGAAACCGATGTGTTCAATGAATTTCAATCCGGCGTACATAATAAAGAAGGCGACAGATAGTAGACCTCCAATACGAACGCTAATACCCAAGGCTGTACTTAAAACCAACCACAATGCGTTATTCCATCGGAAATGAGGCCAATTTTGGAACATCCTGATGGCGTAGTATAAGCTCATGATATAACCAAGCGCAAAAGGAACATCTTTCGGGTTATTCATCGCCTCGCCAAAGAACCTAGGCATCAAAAGCATCAACAAAAACGACAGCCATGCAAACGCCCAACTTCCTTGGGTTAATCGACGAACAACCAATGCGGTAAAGAGAATGCACAAAAATCCGAATATCGAATTCCACCAATGACGGAATTGCATTTGATCATCAACCCCAAGATAATACCCTAAAATTGTGGTGAAAGTATCAAAACTAGAACCGTAAACGTGCATCACACGATCGGGATCTTTGATGGTTGCCACTCCAGCACCCATGGTTGGGAATGCTTTCGCTAATGTGGGCATGCGCTGACCCTTTAGTTCGTTCGTGTCGATGGGTATCGCCTCACCAATTGATTCTAGATAATAATTAGCTATCAACTTGGAATAGGTGTATTGAGTGAATTCATCCCCGGAAATACTGGCGGTTTTGCTCATTTGGGTCATGAAAACCAATGAAAACAAGGAGATTAACAAAAACACCCAACGATGGATGTTCTTATTGGCCTTGATAAAATAACTACCCGCCATTTTCCATTTTTGGGTTAGGATGTTCAAAGCCGACATAGGTGTGGATTGAACTGGCAATTCCAACGATTGTTCTAGCGTGGTGGTTTTATTGCACAAATAAACCAATTCAGCCATTGAGTTAACCTGATTGACATCAGTTGATATTTGAACTAAACAATCGGCCGTGATAATTACAAATTTGCTTTGATAGTCAGCAGCAGTAAGGCCGAATAATGACTCATTAAGTCTTTTGTTTTTTTCTTGAGGCTTTGCAATCAGATATCCTTTGTTCTTTAAAGAAACCAAAGACAAACCTTGGTTGATGTCGGATGATTTGGGTGCAACAGTTCCAGGGTAAATCACCAAGTTGTGTTTTTCCTCTATGTATGTGTTGATTTGTCCCTGATTTGTCTTGCTCATCTCGATGAAATCATTCAACGAAATGGGTGAAAAGGGCAGTGAAGACGGGGTATTGTTCGATGCGTTATTCGTAGAAACTTGCTTTGCCATACGTTTAGCAAACCTACAAGAAAAATTAATTCAATGTTTGCAGAATTTGCAAAAAGCAATAGAGTAGTTGTTTAAAGTTTGAAAT
>CANHXF010000062.1 GCA_947464515.1 Flavobacteriales bacterium | reverse complement strand
GTACTATCATCAAGAATATCCGTAAATCGGATTCTAAGGACGAGGCCTCTAAGTTGTTAACCACCGCATTTGAAGCATTAGACAAATTGGCTAAGCGCAATGTCATCCATAAAAACAAAGCAGGCAACTTGAAGTCAAGTTTGCAAAAGCACGTAAATTCTTTGGCGTAAGTCGAATAGAATTTTAGATATTCATAAAAAAAGACGGCCATGGCCGTCTTTTTTTGTTCTAAACAGTTTTGAATTAATCAATCACCAAAGTACCCACTTTCTCTCCACTCACCAACTTCATCAAATTCCCAGCGGTATTCATATCAAAAACCACAATCGGCTTATTGTTTTCCTGGCATAGCGTAATGGCCGTTAAATCCATTACTTCCAATCCCAGGTCGTAGACCTTCTTAAACGAAATTTCATCGTATTTAACCGCATTAGGGTTCTTCTCAGGGTCACTATCGTAGATGCCATCCACGCGTGTTCCTTTAATCACCACATCGGCTTCAATCTCAACAGCGCGCAACGATGCTGCTGTATCTGTTGTAAAATAAGGATTGCCCGTTCCAGCGCCAAAAATGACTACGCGGCCTTTTTCCAAATGTCGCATCGCTCTTCTACGAATAAAAGGCTCGGCCACTTGTTCCATCTTGATGGCAGACAATAGGCGTGTCGACATTCCAACGCGTTCAAAAGCCCCTTGCAACGCCATTGCATTCATCATGGTTGCCAACATACCCATATAATCACCGGTAGCACGATCCACCACACCGCCTTGAGCACCTTGTACCCCGCGGAATATGTTACCTCCACCAATCACCACGGCAACCTCAACACCAGCATCAACCACTTCCTTCACCGCCAAAGAATATGATTCCAAGACTTTGGCATCGATGCCATACGATTGCGAACCCAACAAAGATTCACCGCTCAACTTTAAAAGTATCCGTTTGTATTTCATTTGACGTTGTAATATTAGCAAAAAAAATCCCTCTTTCGAGGGATTAAATATTCTTAACCGAGTTGAACTCGTTTGAATCTTGTAACTGTGAGACCAGGCTCAACACTTGAAAGATATTTCTCTACTGTCATTGAACCGTCTTTTACGAAGTCTTGCGCAATTAGCGTAGACTCTTTGAAGAACTTCTCCAATTTACCGGAAGCGATACGATCAATCATAGCTTCAGGCTTGCCTTCAGCACGTGCTTGTTCACGACCGATTTCCAATTCACGCTCGATGGTATTCGCATCAACACTGTCGCGATTTACAGCCACAGGATTCATTGCAGCAATTTGCATTGCAACATCTTTTCCAGCAACCATATTCGCATCAGTAGCGGCATTGTTCATTTCTACCAAAACACCCATACGGTTAGAACCGTGAATGTATGACACAACATTTGAACCTTCTACCAACTCGTATTTAGTAACGTCGATCTTCTCACCAATCTTGGCAACCTCATCCATCAAACGATCGGCTACAGCCACACCATTCAACGACAAAGCTTTCAAAGCGTCTAGATCGGCAGGTTTGTTATCCATAGCCAAAGATGTGATGCTTTTTGCCAATTCAACAAAAGCTTCGTTCTTCGCTACGAAATCAGTTTCACAGGCGAGCAATACAATCACACCGGCACTGCGAGACTCGTTAACCATTGCAATTACGCAACCTTCAGTTGCTTCTCTATCGGCGCGTTTGGCAGCAATTTTAGCTCCCTTTTTACGCAAATAGTCCACCGCTGCTTCAAAATCACCTTGGGTTTCAACCAAAGCATTTTTACAATCCATCATTCCCGCACCGGTCATTTGGCGCAGTTTATTTACTTCTGATGCAGTTATTGTTGTCATAAATGATTTAAAAATTATGCTTCTGCAACTACTGCTGCTACTTCTGCAGTTGGAGCTACTTCTTCTTCAGACTTTTCACGCTTGCGCTCTTGGCTACCTTCGATGATGGCATCCGCAATTTCGCGAACGATCAAATAGATAGACTTAGATGCATCGTCGTTTCCAGGGATTGCATAATCCACTACAGTAGGATCAGAATTGGTATCAACCAATGCAATTGTTGGGATACCCAAACGAGTTGCTTCTGAAACTGCAATGTGCTCACGCTTTACATCAACCATGAAAATAGCACCAGGCAATTTGGTCATATCTTCGATACCACCCAAAATCATCTGCAATTTTGCTTTTTCACGATCAAACATCAAACGCTCTTTCTTGTTGATGCGGTCAAACGTACCGTCAGTTGCCATCTTGTCGATGTTCTGCATACGCTTAATGCTCTTACGAACAGTTTGAAAGTTTGTCAACATACCACCCAACCAACGCTGAGTTGTGAAAGGCATGTTAGCACGCTTCGCCTCTGCGGCTACGATTTCTTTTGCTTGTTTCTTAGTAGCCACAAACAAAACCCGGCGACCCGAGCGAGCGATATTTTTAGCAGCGGCTTTCGCCTCTTCTAATTTACTTTCGGTTTTTTTAAGATCAATGATGTGGATACCATTCTGTTCCATAAAAATGTATGGAGCCATCCTGGGATTCCATTTGCGGGTAAGGTGACCAAAATGAACACCTGCTTCCAACAAATCCTGCTGAGTATATGCCATGAGTATAATTAACGTTTAGAGAACTGGAAGCGACGACGTGCCTTTTTCTGACCTGGTTTCTTACGTTCAACCACACGGGAATCACGCGTCATGAATCCAGCCTGTCTTAAAGGCGACTTCAATTCAGCATCGATATCAACCAACGCCTTCGAAATGGCCAAACGAACCGCTTGCGCCTGTCCGCTTACACCACCACCACAAACATTCACTTGAATGTCGTACTTGCCCGAATTATCGGTCAATGTCATTGGTGCCTGAATGGCTGATTGATGCCATGGAAGTGGGAAATATACTTCCAATGCTTTCTTATTTACTACGATTGTGCCGTTACCTTCTTTCAGGTATACGCGGGCGACTGCGGCTTTTCTTCTGCCTGAGGTGTTTATCATATGGCTCAGTTTTCGATATTCATTACTTTGGGCTGTTGTGCAGCATGAGGATGTTCAGTTCCTACGTACACAAACAAATTGGTAAATAAGCGACGGCCCAAACGATTCTTGGGCAACATGCCTTTTACCGCCATCTCAATCAAACGCTCTGGCTTCACGTTCTTCGCCAATGTCGATCTTTGTCCACCTGGGAAACCCGTGTGGCGCAAATATTCTTTGGTTTCGAACTTACCAGCTGTCATCACAACATGTGCAGCATTGATTACAATTACATTGTCACCGCAATCAACGTGTGGCGTAAAAGATGGCTTGTTTTTGCCACGGAGAACCGAAGCAATTTGAGAGGCCATACGGCCTAATGTCTGTCCATTTGCGTCAACTACAAACCACTGCTTGTCAGCAGTCATTTTGTTTACCGAAACGGTTTTGTATGTACTTAGTGGATTCACGTTTGTAATTCTTACTTAGTTTTTGGGGTTGCAAAAATAGGAAATTTTCTCTCTAAGAGCAAGATATCCACAACTTTTTTTCATGCTTTTCTAAAATAGACACCAAAATCGTCGTGAACCTCAGTATTTAGGCTCCTTTTCCGCAATAAAAATGCAGCACAAGGAACAAATCGTCTACCAATCGTCCTCGTCTGGTTGGAATGGCTCCCGCAAGGTTTTCTTAAATGCTTTCACCACTTCGGCCACCTCAGTGTCTGCAGCCATCAAATATCGATCGGTAAATTGGAAGCCCTTTTTCAATCGCATGTAATGCTCGTGATACGTCCGAGAAATCTTTGCCCCCAATCCATCTTCCACCTCAACATGCACAAAATTTCCAAATTGATACTTATACCTACTGTCCTTGAATCGCAAGCTCAACCGATATTCCAACATTCCCTCCTGCTTCTTATTGTATTTGCCATAAGTGCAAATCATAGGAATCGTAATCTTCAACACAATGCGCTCGGCAATCTTGTCCTCAATCACCATCTTTTTATAGCCCTCTTTGCCAAAACGCTGCACCAAATATTTCTTGGCCCTCCAATACAAAGAATCAGCACCGCAATTTTCGCAGGCCTCATCTTCGATGATGTTTTCATAAAAAATAATCTCCCTCATCGAATCATAAGGTGGAACAAACCGGATGTACGGCGCCTTTTTAATAGCCGGCTCCTCTGCCGCACCACCACCTTCAGCACCCCAGCCACCACCAGCATCTGCCGCCGGAGCCGTTGTATCACCGCCCGCAGCCGCAGGACTTCCACCGTCGCCACCAAAGCCCCATTGTCCATATGCATCGGACATCGTCATCACAAAAAGCAGTATCACCGCCCATCGTAACCAAGATTTCTCTTGCCCATTACGAGTATTTCTCATTGTATTCAATCGTGTAATTAAAATTTTAAAGCGCGAATATAGGCGGACAGGCCATTTAAAATATCCCTGCCACCTTTTCATGCGAGAATTCCTTACACATTAACGACAAACTGCTCAAATTATTTTACACTTTTCCAGGAAACCTTCCCTTGGAAAAAATTCTGCCCGCAGGCTTACCCTTCCGCAACTGCACTTGGGTCTCAGCATCCAAATGAATCACCGCCTTACATTCCTCCGAACAGCAATGCTCAAATTTTGCAGCGCAAGCATCGCACTGAATAAATAATAAATGACAACCCGTATTGGCGCAATTGATATGTTTATCTGCCGGCTCACCACACTGATGACATTGCGCAATCACATCCTCCGTAATCCGCTCTGCCAATCTTTGGTCAAACACGAAGTTCACACCCTTGAATTTATTGTCCAAAGAAGACGCATTCACCTGATTCACATAGTTGATAATGCCCCCCTCCAAATGATACACCTCGTTGTACCCGTTGTGCTTCATCCACGCACTCGCCTTTTCACAACGAATTCCACCCGTACAATACATCAAAATGGGCTTGTCCTTCTCCTCCTTGTACAAATCCAACACGCGCGCCAGCTCCTCCCTAAAAGTATCGGTATCCGGACAGCTAGCCCCTTCAAACCTTCCCACTTCACTCTCATAATGATTCCGCATGTCGATGACCACAGAATCCGGCTTCTCCATCATCTCATTCCATGCCGCTGCATCCAAGTATTTCCCACTATTTTGCAAACTAAAAGTAGGATCTTCGATGCCATCCGCCACAATTTTTGCGCGCACTTTGATATCCAACTTAATAAACGACTTCTGTTTCTCTTCGATGGCGATGTTCAAGCGAATCCCTTTCAAAAAGTCAATAGTATAGACCACCGCTTTAAAGGCCTCAAAATGGACAGAAGGGAGCGCTAGTTGGGCGTTGATGCCTTCCTGGGCGACATATATCCGGCCAACCACTTCGAGTTGGGAAAAACGCAAAAACAAATCGTTTCTAAACGACTCGGGATCGGAGATGGGATGATAACAATAGAAAGAGATGGTGGTGTAAGGACGCGCATCGGCATCCATTCGCCTTTTCAACTCTTCCCGGTTCAAAATGTTTCGCAATAACATGGCCAGAAAAGGTTTTAAATTATTGCAAAGATACGAATACCCAAAAAAATCAACGCGCTAACGGAACCTAAAAATACTATTTAGAATTGTTCAACACTCCGATTTGTTTCTAATAAAAAAAGCCCCGTTTCCGGGGCTTTTTTTCAATTCGTTATAAACCAATTGCACTCATCACATTTAGTGACGCACTACAATCTTGCTATTCAAAGTTTTACTGTTTCCAGAAACCTTCACAACATATACACCTTCAGACCAATCAGCAACATTCAAAGACAATTTGCCAGACTCCATAGCGCCTGCAAATACAACTTTACCTTGAACATCCATCACACTCACCATAGAGTTACCCATTTCTGGGGCATCTACGTTGAATACACTGTTTGCTGGGTTAGGATACAACATCAAGTTTTGCTCAACTGCTTCAACACCAACCAATGCAATTGGGAATGTCTCAGATTGCAACACCTCTTTGGTTACCGCATCTTGAACCCAAACCACAACCGACAAATCATCCCAAGTTTCGATGCTGTTCTCAGTACCCAAATTGATTGGCGTTGTAGCATCACCAGGTAAACGATATCCACCGTTGAAAGTGAATGACAAAGTCTTGCTCACCTTGGTGTCTTTTGTCATAGCAGCCAAAGCCAAACCATTGCCATCAGGCATGATCTTCTTGACAACATTTTCAAACTGAGTCTCACCGTTGGTTTTCTTGTTCTTATACGTTGTTCCCTCAACAATGGTTGCGAACACCTTCATGTTGGTGCTGCTAAAATTAGCCACTGGAGTGATATCAATGTTTGCTGTGATTTTATTTTTCCATGTCAAAGAAACGTTTCCTTTGATTTCCATGAACGAAGGCTTGGCAGCAAACTGATCGTACAATGCATCAGTGTAACTTGAAGCGTTTCCACCCCATCCGCCATCAACGAACATCATTGGGATAGAGTTTACACCATAATAGGTACGACGTACACCACCTTCAGCTGTGTAATATGGATCGCCAGTTGAAGGCCAGCTCATCTGATACTTCACAGTGCTGTGACTTGATTTAGTAGCAACAATACCTTCAAATTTCACGTTACCAGCAGTACAAGGTCCGCAAGTAGATGAAGTAAATACCTCATGTAAAATTTTACGAGGAATGATCTTATCAACCACATTTACTACCATAGTAATGGTATCGTTCACCATGTTCTCATCTGAAGAACCATTGATCTTTGATGCCCAATACTTGATTGTATAAACACCCACCGCAGATGGAGTCCACTTGGTTGGATGAGCCAAATCTTGGCTTCCAAATGTTGCAATGTTAGCACCTGAAGCAGCGCCAGTAACAACCGCACCACCATTTACAGAATAGTTCAAATCAGCACCGGTAACTTTCGCAGTACCAATGTTGAAGAAACTTCCTGACACAGAGAAAGGAGCTGAACTCAACACTAGGAATTGCGACATGCTTCCAGATTTTCCGCTCAAATCGTTGGTAGGCTGGCTACCCTGAATGAACTGATAGTAACTGTTATCTTCTGCAGTGAAAATATTTGCAGAAATTTGTTGCGCACCCACGTTAGGAGAAGCAGACAAGTTGTATGAAGTAGTACCATTGGTTTGGATACCTACACTCATTTTTACATTGCTAGTACACAAAGCACCTGCAGTAGTTACACACAAAGTCTTCATGTCAACCACGTAAATATTGTTGGTGGTTTCTTCCATTACAATGGCCCAGTACGTCCAACCATTTTGGATGTTTGCTTCGCCGAAGAAGTTAAACCAAACCCAATGTTGACGGAAAGGCGCCTTACCGTAAGTTTTGGTCATAACCGCACTTTGGTAGGTAGTAGTTCCACTCACAACACTTTTTGGTTGCATTCCCAAAACACAAACTGAATTGTCTGGGATATTAGCACTAGGCAACGCCAAATTTGAAAATGCAGAAGGCTTCACTGTAGGAGTACCTGCATCAAAAGAAATCGTTCCAAAGTTACTTGGAGTGTACTTCGTTACGGCACTTCCGTTGAATTTGAAAGAGAAAGGCAATGTTTGTTCAGTAGCATAAGTAGGCGTAGATGTTGCATCACCATTCCAAACATTACTCCAACCCACGTTTGCAGTGGAAGGATAAGGATTTTCACCATCGGCATTCACGCCGCCTGGATTTTTTCCAGCATTCAAGAAAGGAATACTGAAGTACTGAGCTTGTGACAATGAAGCCGAACCAAGCATCACCAAAGAAAGTAATATTTTTTTCATGTAATTGTAGTTTTAAGCAAATGTATTAAAAAAATCCATATCCACCTCAATTCAGTTCCAAGCCTGAATATTCTGATGCAATATTGACCATAATTTCCCGGATTTCATCCGGTGATTCACTGCCTACCAACTTCATACGATACTCCTTGAAATTCGGCAAACCCTTAAAATAATTGGCATAATGCCTGCGCATTTCAAAAATCCCAACCTTCTCGCCCTTCCACTCCACACTTTTCTCAAAATGTGTCAAACAAGAATCCAATCGCTCCTCCAAAGTAGGCCCATCCAACACCTCGCCCGTAGCCATAAAATGTTTCACCTCCCTAAAAATCCAAGGATATCCGATGCTGGCACGACCAATCATAATGCCATCTACCCCGTACCTATTCTTATATTCCAATGCCTTCTGCGGTGAATCAATATCGCCATTGCCAAAAATCGGTATTTTAATTCTTGGGTTATTTTTCACCTTCGCAATCAACGACCAATCCGCCTCGCCCTTATATAATTGAACCCTCGTTCTGCCATGAATCGTTAAGGCCTTCACCCCCACGTCCTGCAATCGCTCCGCAACCTCCTCAATGTTCTTCGTACTATCGTCCCAGCCCAATCGCGTTTTCACCGTCACTGGCAACGACGTACCCTTCACCACAGCCGATGTCAGTCTAACCATCAAATCAATATCTCGCAAAACTCCAGCACCCGCGCCTTTACAAACCACTTTCTGCACCGGACAACCAAAATTGAT
>CANHXF010000061.1 GCA_947464515.1 Flavobacteriales bacterium | reverse complement strand
TAAGGATTAATCCAATGACTTTATTCAAATTGCGCATATTCGTCGGTGATTAAAATATTTTCTAAAATTTCTTCTATACGATGACTCTTAATGAAAGGGAAGAAGAGTTTCGAAACCTCCGCCGTTGTGGGTTCCCTTTGGACCATCACGTAATAAAACCAGCGAATCTGTCCTTCGTGAAAAGCATCTGATTCTGTGAGGACCTGACAAAATTCGTTTTTATTGGTGGCCCATCGACCGAAAAGCGATCGAGATAGGTTCTTTTCGATGATATCAAAAGCTCTGCTAAATTCATCGCCTGTTGGCTTTCGTGATAATACGTTGTCGAACGCAGCATTCACAAAGTTGAAACTGTTCATGTTGATGCCATCGTAAATTGAGTTATTGATCATCGAAGCAGTCATCTGTCGATAATCGATCAGGTTTTTCCTAAATAAAATCCTACTGTTAAGCACATCGAAGTACTTTTTCCTATAATCGTAATAGAGGTAAACCCTTGTTGAATCTCCTTCTAAGCGGGCCACTGCTATTGCGAAATCTAAATTTCCGACAAATTGTGCGATGCTTGGATCCGATGCCCCTTCCAAAAATCTGGCTTTAGAAATATCGTAAATTCTCTGAGCAAATGCATGTCGGTAAGAGGAATCCCCCACATGAAAAGTTGTATCGTACAATAGGGCCCGAACCAATCGTGTTCTGCAACTATCGTGTAAATCCGCTCGTTTTAATTGGGCTGTAAAACTGTCCCGCTCTTGATTTGTTGATTCCCTGCCCAAAAGGTCGATAAACATGCGCTGCACGTAATTTTCAATTCGCAATGTGCTGATGCTCTTATACTTGGGTAGTTTATTGTTGTTTATGTCGATATTCTCTGATTCCGTGCACGAGAAAATAATTGAAGAAAAAATAATTCCCCAAATCATTGTCTTTATACGATTATTCAGCAGTGACATTAATCAAATGTACATTTAAGTGAATTGAATTCCAAGTTTATGACCTTCGTCATTTTTATGAGCGCTTCCTTTTAATTAGTTTCGTACCATAACAATAACATTATGCCATTTTATCATAGATCTGGACAAATTCCTGCCAAGCGTCACACCCAGTTTCGCAAACCCAATGGAGAGTTATACGCCGAGGAATTGGTGAGTACTGAAGGCTTTAGCAGTATTTATTCGTTGGTTTATCACTGTCATCCGCCCACATTGGTTAAAGCGATGGGCAAACCCTACAGCGTAGAACCCAAAGTCGCGGTTGAGAAAAATATGCAGCATCGTAGCTTCTTGACCTTTAAGACGAAGCCAGAATCGGATTATATCAAAAGTAGAAAAGTTCTGTTGATGAATTCGGATGTGCAAATGGGTAGTGCAGCACCTACCAAGGGATTTTCTGATTATTTCTATAAAAATTCAGATGCCGACGAAGTGCTATTTATCCATGAAGGCACGGGAATTCTTAAAACCATTTACGGAAATATCGACTTTGAATATGGAGATTATTTGGTGATTCCGAGGGGTACAATTTATCAATTGCATTTTCACGATGAAAACAATAGAATATTCTTTGTCGAATCGCCTACTCCCATTCATCCACCGAACCGCTATATGAATAAAAGCGGACAGTTGATGGAGCATTCACCTTACTGTGAAAGGGATATCAAGTTGCCCACGAATTTGGAAACCCACGATGAAAAGGGAGAGTTTGAAGTGTTGATTAAAAAGCAGGGCATGATTTGGCCTTATACCTATGCAACGCATCCATTTGACGCTGTGGGTTGGGATGGATACCTGTTTCCATATGCCTTTAGCATCCATAATTTTGAACCTATTACCGGTCGTTTACACATGCCACCTCCAATTCACCAAACCTTTGAAGGTCGGAATTTTGTGATTTGCAGTTTCGTGCCCCGCATGTATGACTATCATCCGTTATCTGTTCCGGCGCCTTACAATCATAGCAATGTGGATTCAGATGAAATTCTTTACTACGTGGCCGGAGATTTTATGAGCCGCAAACACGTAGAGCGCGGTATGATTTCTTTACATCCAAAGGGAATTCCCCATGGACCACACCCTGGAACCGTTGAAAAGAGCTTGGGTAAGAAGTTTACTGAGGAACTCGCCGTGATGATCGACCCATTTCATCCCTTGATGATTACCCAAGAAGCGATGGATATGGAAGATCCTGCCTATTGGAAATCTTGGGTAGAATGAATTAACTTTGGTCTTAAATGACAAAATACCTTCTTGGCGTTTGCACGCTTTTACTTTCTTGTCCCCTTTTTTCTCAGCAGTCCAATCATACCAAGCCCTATCACAAAATAGTGAGAAAGGTAGAGCGTGATTTGCATCGCATCGAAAAAAAGCAATTACAGTATCAAAAATCTGAGGAAAGTGAACTAGATAACGAGGATTTTCACCAAGATAGGAGCGAAGTCCGCAAAGAACATTCAACCCCAGATGGATACTGGAAGCAGGAATGGATTTCTACCATGAATCCCGTTTTAGGCCGACCTACCCCTGAAGTTTTGGTCGATGAAATCAATGCACAGCAAGCGAAGTCGTTGAATAGAAGGTCGATGCCGGGAACTACGAAAACAACCTGGGTCACTCGAGGACCAAATAATGTGGGTGGTAGATGTCGTGCCATTGCATACGACCCAACCGTATCAACCGGAAAAAAAGTATGGGCAGGTGCTGTAACTGGCGGTTTATGGTATAATAACGATATAACAAGTGCGAGTAGCACTTGGCAATTTGCATCAGGTCTTTGGAGTAATCTCGCGGTGACATGTATTGCCTTTGATCCAAATGCACCAGGAACGATGTATGTGGGTACAGGTGAGGGCTGGGGTTCAACGCCATCGACCAGTAGAGGATTGGGGATTTTTAAAAGTATCGATTCAGGGAAAACATTTACTCAACTCAATGCAAGCAAGTCGTATTATTATATTAATGATATCGTAGTCAGGAATGAGGCGGGAAAAAGTGTGATTTATTGCGCCACCGACATGCAGTATTTTGCAGGTGCTTGGCATGGTACATCGGCAGTGGGATTGATGCGCAGTACCAACGGTGGTGTTTCTTTTTCCAATGTGATGTCAACGATACCAAGCAGTAGCAATGTATTTGTCGTGGCCGATTTAGAGTTGGGTGCCGACAATCGGATTTGGGTTGGGACGAGGCAGAATTATTTTCAATCCGGAGCCGACAAAGGCGGTGGACGAATCATGTATTCAGATAATGGGACTACTTGGACTGTCGCCTACTCTCATACAAATCAGGCTGGGAGGGTAGAAGTCGCCTGTGCTCCAAGTTCAGCATATACTTTGTATGCCGTTTTTGAGGCCGCCGGAAAAGTAGATACGTTGATTCGTAGTCATAACAAGGGCAAAACTTGGATCACCGTTTCTAAGCCCAAGGATGCCGATGTCGGGATTCCCGCAACTGACCCATCCCGAGGTCAAGCCTGGTATGATTTAACGCTCGCTGTTTCGCCTGTGGATACTACCGTGGTTATGGCGGGATTCGTAGATGTCTTTCAAACTCAAAATAGAGGTGCGGCCTGGCAGCACGTTGGCAAGTGGAGTAATAACTCGGGCTTAGCCAATTTGAGTTGTTCTTATGTTCACGCCGATATCCATGCTTTCACCTTTAAACCTGGAACTACCGAGTGTCTAATTGGTACCGATGGTGGAATTTTTTATGCGCCGGACATCATGGACAATATGAGCAACCAAGCGGTGATTTATGAAGCCAATAATGGGTTTACGGTTACACAAATGTATTGGGGTGATATTTCACAAACCAAAGGGAAAGATTTGATGCTTGGCGGTGCGCAGGACAACGGAACCAATCAATTAAATACATCGGGATTATGCAATGAAAACATGGTAGGAGGGGGCGATGGTGGTTATTGTTTCATCAGCCAGACCAATGATAACAAGCAAATTGTAAGCTATGTCTACAATCAATTTTATAGTACAAGCAACAATTGGACGGCAAATGCGAAGATTCTCGACGATCCTAATACAGGCAGATTTATTAATCCGGCGGTATGGGATGATTTGAACGGATATCTCTTTGCTGGAAAGTCAAAAGTGACAATTTATCGCAATAAGTTGGGTACAGCGGCCACATTGGCGACAACGGTAACGGTGAATGGAACCGCGGCAAACGGAGCACCCAGTGCATTCTGCAGTTCTGTTAGCGCCGCTGGTAAAACACAATTGTATGTGGGGACGGACGTCGGCAAGCTATATGTAACAACGGACGCAATTCTCTCTACGCCAACTTGGAAGGACATTACGGGTTCAACCGGATCTGCCATCCCTGCGGGTAATATTAGTAGCATACACCGTTTGAGATTGTCTGATACTCTGTTTGTTACGATAAGTAACTATGGATCAACAGCAAATATTTTGATGAGTGTAGATGCTGGTGCAACTTGGACAAGCAAAGATGGCAACATCGCAGATATGCCAATTTGGTCAATTTTGGTCAATCCGAATAAGATGGGAGAGGCTGTAATTGCAACGGAATTGGGTATTTATGGCACATCTGACATCTTCGCTACTTCTGTTGTTTGGATGCCTTACAATGAGGGTATGGGTGCTGTGAAAACGTCGACTTTGCGATATCGTTCCTCTGATCAAACAATCATGGCAGTGACTCACGGTCGAGGCATTTTCACCTCTGATGCATGGTCAAAAGCGAGTCCAATTGCCAATTTCGGAATCAGTAAGGATACGGTTTGTAGTAATCAAACAGTTATGTTCAAGGATTCAACACGAAATGTACCGACATCTTGGAAATGGTCGTTCAATCCCAAAACTGGGGTGATTTACAAGTTTGGTACAGATTCAACCAAGCAAAATCCGATTGTACAGTTTACCAAAGGAGGTACATATTCCGTTACACTGTCGACGAGTAACTCGGTTGGCGACGATGTGATGGTAAAAACGAATAGAATTGTTGTCATTGATACGATTCCGTTAATCGTTACCTTGGCCACGAATCCCGCAATACTTTGCAGAAATGATACGTTTTCATTGAGAAGTACGGTGAATGCCGCGGCGAAAGGATTGGTTTTGAGCTATAGTTGGATGAAGAATTCCGTTGTTACATCGGCGACGATGCCCAATATTTTCGGGATTTCACCAAATAATGGCGATGCTTTTAAGGTCACGGTAAGCACCAAGTCGGCTTGTGTAATACCAAATCCGGCGATGAGTTCAGTGGTCACGATAAAAACGTATGGCGTTAAGACGATTACTGTCAGTTGTAATCTAGATACACTAAAGGCTGCAAATGTTGGCACAGGAACATATACTTGGTATAAGGATGGGATATCTGTGGGAACGGGCAGGTTGTTAAAGGCGACAAAGGTTGGGAATTATCGTTGTGTCTATACGGAGAATGGTTGCAACAGCGACAGCAGTGCGATATTGATGTTGAAATCTGTGGGAACTGGAAAGATCGACATGAATCAATTTTTGGTGATTTATCCAAATCCCGCCAAGGATGTTTTGAATGTTTCGGTGACTGAGCCTGGCAAGTTGAAATTGATGGATGTTGCGGGTCGTTTGATTCGTGAATGGAATATTTCAGGAAAGGGCTTGCACACTTTATCATTGGAGGGGATTCCTGCAGGTAATGCGATTGTAGGATTTGAGACTGTTAGTCAATTGAAATACAATACTTTGTCGATTGTGATTCAGTAAATTAAAAGTTTCATAATTTACATTATGTTAAATTGACGGAAAGAAGAAAAGGCCATTGATAAACAACGACCTTCCCTAATAACTCTTTTTACTATGATTGGATTTGGATAAACCCTATCCGAATACTCTATGTATTATTTACCAGCGGCATCTGCTTCCATGCTCTTGACCAATTGGCCGTATTTCTCAGCACCTGAAGCATCGCTAATTTCCAAACAAGCATTTTTCAATGCCTTACAAATATTGATTTGATCTGCAGTTGAATAATCTACATTGTCCAAAGCGCGCTCCAAATACTTTTTGGCATCAATATGCAAGTTGATTAACTCCTGCTCCACCAATTTGCGTTTTGCACCCTGAGCTGCACTGCGCTTGTCGTACAATTTGCGACTTTCATATTTCATCAAAGCCAAGCCCAAGTTGAAGTTTGCATCGTAATTGAACTCATCCAACTCGACTGATTTTTTGTAATCGGCGATTGCCAAATCATATTTCTCCTGCGATTCATACAAGAAAGCCCTGGTGTAATACAATCTGCTGGTTGGATCGATTCCGATTTGCTTGTCGACATCATTAAACAACTGCTTTTCCTTACCAATGCTCACAAAGTGGTTTACAAGCACTTGGAACATCGCTCCATCGTTATTCGACGTTACAAGGGCTTTGCGAATACAAGCCTCAGCTTTTGCTGTGTCGCCCATTGATATGTAGGAACGACCTAAGCCCTCAACCAACGCAGGAACCACATTTCCTTGATCAACAAGACCCTGAATTATTCTGATTCTAGTCGCTTTATCGGTATGCAACGATGCAACCTGAGCGTAAGTTTCCATAAGACTAGCCTTGGTGATTTTGTTGTTTGCGAGGTTGTTCGACATCGAAGTATCTAATTTGTCGTACAGCGCTACCAATTCTCCATAATAAATACACAATTCATTAAAACGCAATGAATCATTAGAATTGAAATAAGGTGTAGACTCGTTAAATGCCGCAGCAAAAGAGTTTCCAGCCAATCCGATCGCAGTTTCTAGATCGTCTTCCTTCTTTGGCAAGGTGCTTTGGAAGAATTTGTTCATCGAAATGGTTGCTTCTAGCCCAGCTTTGTCGGTGAGTCCGTTTAATAACTCATTTCCTTTTGCCCCAGCAATTCGCGAGTAGACATCTGCCCTTACCAAGTACATTTTAGGCAGTTCAGCTGTTTTTGGATTCAGTTTCGCTTTGTCGATTTCCTCTTTGGCGATCACTAAATCTTCAACGGTGTTGCTCATTAAGGCATACTCGGCAGAGTTAACTGCTTTGGTCTGTGCTGTAGAGCATTGGGCGAATCCCAGGGTTAGTGCCAACCCTAGAGTGGATTTCATGATTTTATTCATCAGTATCTGTTGTTTCTGCTTCGTTTTCTTCTGTTGGAGCTTCCTCCACAGTATTGTTTTCTTCAGATCCGCCAATTACCACTGGTGTTTCGCCATCGATGAATTCGGTTTCTTCCTCATCTTCTTCTTTTGGCGATTTGGCCAAGCCTGCGATGGAATCCGCTCCTTTTAAGTTGATAAGTCGAACCCCTTGTGTTGCCCTACCCATAACCCTCAATTTGTCAATCGCCATTCTGATGGTCATACCACTCTTACAAATGATAATCAATCCATCTTCATCCGTAACCGACAAGATTCCAACTAGACTTCCTGTTTTTTCGGTGATTGAGATGGTTTTTACGCCTTTTCCTCCCCTACCTGTAATGCGATAGTCCTCGAGGTCTGTGCGTTTTCCATATCCTTTTTCACTTAAAACCAGGATGGTAGCTTCACTCTTTCTTGGATTTACACAAACCATGCCAATCACTTCATCCTCTGCTGATTCTAGAGTAACACCCCTAACACCCGCAGCGGTACGGCCCATTGGACGAACTTTTGCTTCTGGGAATCGGATGGCTTTTCCTTTTCTCTTTGCGATGATGACTTCACTGTCGCCATCGGTTAAGCATGCTTGTAATAACTCATCTCCATCTCTCACGGTAATCGCATTGATACCGTTGGTACGAGGACGGCTATAGGCTTCCAAAGAAGTCTTTTTAACCACACCCATCTTAGTAACCATAATAATGAAGGTATTCTCCAAATATTCTGGATCCTTTAAGTTGATTACGTTGAGGTAAGCTTTTACCTTATCATCACTTGGAATACTTATCAAATTCTGAATCGGCCTTCCCTTTGTCGCTTTGTGACCCTCTGGAATCTCGTAAACCTTTAACCAGAAACATCTTCCTTGTTCTGTAAATAACAATAAATAGTTGTGCGTTGATGCGATGAAAAGGTGCTCCACGAAATCTGCATCTCTATGTGCGACACCTCTCAAGCCTTTTCCACCCCTATTTTGTTCTTTGTATTCACTCAACAAAGTCCGTTTGATATAACCCATGTGAGAAATGGTAATAACCACTTCATCGTTTGGAATCAAATCTTCGATATTGAATTCTCCGGCGCTAAATTCGATGTTGGTACGACGCGCATCGCCGTATTTTTCTTTTACTTCGATGATTTCGGTTTTGATGATTTCCATACGCAAATCCTCGCTAGCCAAAACACTTTCGTAATACATGATCTCTTTCAATACTGCATTGTACTCTTCACGGATCTTGTCGATTTCAAGGCCTGTCAAACGCTGTAAACGCATTTCCAAAATGGCTTTGGACTGAACTTCAGAAAGACCAAAATTCGACATCAAACCTTCTTTTGCGGCGTCTGGTGTGCGGCTTTCACGAATCAATTTGATTACAGCATCAAGGTTGTCCAATG
>CANHXF010000060.1 GCA_947464515.1 Flavobacteriales bacterium | reverse complement strand
CGGATTTTTTGAATATCCTTCCAACGCGTGGTTAGGAAATACACCTGCAAGTTGAAACTCCAACGTTGCATGTCTTCGTAAAAATCTGAGATGTACGGATTGTCATCCATATCCTCCAATTGAACCTCCCAACCGTAATGTTTTGAGAGCAAATTGGTGAGTGTGGTTTTACCCGCGCCAATATTACCTGCAACCGCAATGTGCTTAGCCATACTGCAATAATACGAAGGTCTTGCACCCCCTTACAAATCATTGCAAAACAAAAGTTTTACACAATCCATTTTGAGCCATAATTCCTGTAACTTTTCCTTAAAAATCGTGGGTTTAGCCCTAATTTTGCAAGCAATTCATGCCAAGCAAAAAAACAGAGGCCACGGCCTCACAATGGGTACTTTTTAAAAGAATATTAGCGCTGGCCAAATTTCAACGCCACTGGATGATTATCGCCATCATTTTGACCATCGTCCAAAGCGTAATTACCGCATTTCAGCCCTACCTCTACAAAACCGTCATCGATGAAGTTATCATCCCAAAACAGTTCCAATTACTAGAAAAATGGGCCCTGATTTTGCTCATTTGGCTCATCGTACAAGCCCTACTCGGATTTGCAAACTCCTACCTTTCTGAATCCATCGCTCAATCAGTAATTCTTAAATTACGACAGTATATATACGACCACCTTACCCGATTAAAACTGTCGTTTTACGACAAAACCCCCGTAGGGACAGCCGTTACCAGGTCTATTAGCGATGTACAAACCATCACCGACTTGTTCTCATCCGGCGTAATCACGATTGCCGGCGACCTCATTCAAATTATCGTAATCATGAGTTGCATGTTCTATATGGACGTAAAACTCACGCTCATCACCCTTACCGTGGTTCCCGTGCTGCTTTTCGCGGCCAACCGATTCCGGAAAGGCATCCGCGATACATTCCAAGACGTCAGAAATCAAGTCGCCAAGCTAAACGCCTTCCTCCAAGAACGAATCACCGGGATGCAAATCGTGCAGCTCTTTAACCGCGAAAAGGAAGAAAAACGCAGGTTCGACCAAATCAACCAAGCCCACCGCGATGCCAACATCCGCAGCGTATATTACTATTCCATCTTCTTCCCAATCGTTGAAGTCCTCGTTGCAGTTAGCTTCGCCTTAATCGTTTGGTATGGTAGCGGTTCTCTCGTTCGTGGAAGCATCGAATTTGGTGAACTAACCGCCTTTATTATGTTCATCAACTTGTTTTTTAGACCGATCCGCGCCATTGCAGACCGTTTTAACAACATTCAAATGGGCATCGTAGCAGCAGATCGTATTTTTAAACTCATCGACGATGTCGATAATATCGAACAAACCACCGAAGTAGCAGCGCCAAAATTTAGCGGTGATGTGAAATTCAACCACGTTTGGTTTGCTTATCAGAACGAAGAATGGGTCCTGCGTGATGTCAGCTTTCACTTGCCCCAAGGAAAAACGATGGCCATCGTGGGCGCTACGGGCTCGGGCAAAACCACCATTGCTAGCCTCGTTAACCAGCTCTATCAGCAACAAAAAGGCGATATTTTACTCGACGATATCAATATTCAATCCTTGAATATCACTTCTGTACGACAGCAAATTGCGCTGGTTCTGCAGGATGTATTCCTTTTCAGCGGCAGCGTAAAAGACAACATCCGGTTGCACAACGACGATATCGACATTCAGAAAATGATTGATGCGGCACGTTCGATAGGTGCTTATGAATTCATTGAAAAACTTCCTGGCGGATTTGATTACAATGTGATGGAGCGCGGAATGACCCTCTCCCTAGGCCAACGTCAGTTAGTTAGTTTTATACGAGCCCTCGCCTTTGACCCAAGAATCATCTTATTGGACGAGGCCACAAGTTCCATCGATACAGAAACGGAGCAGCTGATTCAGAAAGCCATCGACCGCCTGTTAGAGAATCGCACTGCCATTGTCATTGCGCACCGCTTGAGCACCATCGCCAAAGCCGATGAAATTCTAGTGCTCGAGAAAGGCGAAGTGAAAGAGCGCGGCAACCACGCCTCATTGATGGCAGCTGGCGGACATTACGCGCACTTGTACGAGACACAAATCGCCGAGTAAATCCTCGATTCGCTAATTTTATTCATGCAGAGGCTCTGATCGATGCATCCCCATCGGCAGTACTAACGACAAATGGATGGCCATCGGCCGTTGTGATCGATGCATGGTAATAAACCAAATCATTTCATTCAGATCGCCAATAAAACAGAGAGGGCGGCCAATGGCCGCCCTCTCTGTTAATACATATTTTTAAACGATTGAAGATTACGCCTCTACAGCAGCCTCTTCAGGTTCATCATATTTAGCAGCCATCATACGCTCGTACTCTTCCTTAGAACCAGTAATTACTTCCTGGAATCTACGTAAGCCAGTACCCGCAGGAATCAAATGACCCACAATTACGTTCTCTTTCAAACCTCTCAGTTCGTCGATCTTACCCGAAATTGCAGCCTCATTCAATACTTTAGTGGTTTCCTGGAACGATGCAGCACTCATGAAACTCTGAGTACCCAATGATGCTCTAGTGATACCTTGTAACACCGGTGTAGCTGTAGCAGAAACCGCATCGCGATATTGCACCAACTTCATGTCCTGACGACGCAATGTGCTGTTTTCCTGACGTAAATCTTTCAAACTCACAATTTGTCCGGCATGCATATTTGTGCTATCACCTGGATCTGTTACAAACTTCTTATCCCAAATGTTATCATTCTCCAAACGTAACGTCCAACGGTCGGCGATTTCACCTTCCAAGAAACGAGTATCGCCTGGATCAACGATTTCCATTTTCTGCATCATCTGACGTACAATTACTTCAATGTGCTTGTCGTTGATAGTTACACCCTGTAAACGATATACTTCCTGAATACCATTCAATACATAACGCTGTACTGATGCTGGTCCTTCAATACGAAGAATATCTTGAGGTGTAATTGCACCGTCGCTCAAAGGCTGACCTGCTCTCACATAGTCGCCATCGTGAACCAAAATGTGCTTAGACAATGGCACTTGGTAATGTTTCACTTCATCGTCCTTAGACGTAATGATGATTTCCTGGTTACCACGCTTCGACAAACCGTAAGTTACAACACCATCGATCTCAGCAACTACTGCTGGGTTAGAAGGATTACGTGCTTCAAACAATTCCGTTACGCGAGGAAGACCACCCGTGATATCACGAGTTCTAGTAGCCGAACGAGGAATTTTCGCCAATACATCACCACCCTTAACGGAAGAACCCTTCTTGGCAACCAAGATAGCACCCATAGGCATGTTGAATATTTTAGTTACTTCATCGTCACCTTCTACACGGAACTGAGGCACCTTCGTCTTATCGCGACTTTCTACAATCACCAATTCAGACAATCCTGTTTGCTCATCACCCTCTTCACGCATGTTCACACCTTCAATGATGTTTTCGTAAGTCACCTTACCATCAATGTCGGAAATGATCAACGTGTTAAAAGGATCCCATGTGCACATCACATCGCCTTTTTTCGCTTTTTGTCCTTCTTTTACCATCAAAACGGCACCATAAGGAATATTGTAAGTTGTGATCACAGTCTTGGTCTTAGGTTCCAAAACTCTCACTTCGCCAGAACGACCCAATACGATTTCCGAATTCTTGGCTTCGCCATTTTCATCGGTATCAAATTTGGTCACAGTACGCATCCCGTCGAAGCTAATCACACCTTCATATTTGGTTGTCAATGTGTTTTCCGCAGCAATGTTCAACGCCGCACCACCCGTGTGGAAAGTACGCAACGTCAACTGTGTTCCTGGTTCACCAATTGACTGTGCAGCAATTACACCCACAGCTTCACCAGCTTGAACCATTCTTCCGGTAGACAAGTTACGACCATAACAAGCAGCACAAACACCTGTCAAAGTTTCGCAAGTCAATACCGAACGGATTTCCAACTCTTCAATTCCAGCATCCTCAATGGCATGAGAAATTTCTTCTGTCAATTCCTGACCTCCAGAAACAATCAACTCACCCGTTTTTGGATGATAAACTCGATCCAACGCAGTTCTACCCAAGATACGTTCGTATAATGGCTCCGCGATTTCATCGTTATTCATCAATGCACTCATCGCAATACCTCTCAAAGTACCACAATCAGGCTCAGTAATTACTACATCCTGCGCAACGTCATGCAAACGACGGGTCAAGTAACCCGCATCCGCAGTTTTCAACGCCGTATCAGCCAAACCTTTACGAGCACCGTGTGTAGATACGAAGTATTCCAATACGTTCAAACCTTCTTTGAAGTTCGAAATAATTGGGTTTTCAATGGTATCACCACCAGAACCACCTGTGTTCTTTTGAGGCTTAGCCATCAAACCACGCATACCACCCAACTGACGAATTTGCTCCTTAGAACCACGGGCTCCAGAATCCAACATCATATAAATTGGGTTGAAACCTTGGTCTTCGTTTTGCAAATCATTGATCAATACACGAGCCAATTGGTTGTTTACACGTGTCCACAAATCAATTACCTGGTTGTAACGCTCATTGTTTGTAATGAATCCCATATCGGCATTCGCCTGGATCTCCAACACTTCTTCCATCGCCTTGCTAACCAACTGTTCTTTCTCAACAGGGATTTTCACATAGCTCAAGTTAAAGCTCAATCCGCCTTTAAATGCGTAGTGGAATCCTAAATTCTTGATGTTATCCAAGAAATCTGCAGCCTTAGCAACACCGCTCAAACGAATGATGTTGGTAATGATATCACGCAAATTCTTCTTCTTCAACAATTCATTGATGTATCCAACCTCGCGAGGAACCACTTGGTTAAATAAGATACGGCCAATGGTTGTGTCGATGATCTTCTCAACCAATTCACCATTTTCCAGCACGGTGGCCTTACATTTCACTTTTGAATGCAATTCGGCACGACCTTCATTGTAAGCGATGATGGCTTCTTCAGCACCATAGAACGACAAACCTTCACCTTTTACTGGGTGTTCAGCGGTTGCCTTACGCTCTTTGGTGATGTAGTACAATCCCAAGATCATATCCTGAGAAGGAACGGTAATAGGTGCACCATTTGCAGGGTTCAAAATGTTGTGCGATGCCAACATCAACAACTGAGCTTCCGCTACAGCTGCGTTGCCCAAAGGCACGTGAACCGCCATCTGGTCACCATCAAAATCCGCGTTAAATCCAGAACAAACCAATGGGTGCAACTGAATAGCCTTGCCCTCAACCAACTTAGGCTGGAAAGCTTGGATACCCAATCTGTGAAGCGTAGGAGCACGGTTCAACAACACTGGATGACCTTTCAATATATTTTCCAAGATATCCCAAATCACCGGATCTTTTTTCTCTACGATTTTCTTCGCAGTTTTTACGGTTTTTACGATACCCCTTTCAATCAATTTACGAATGATAAACGGTTTGAACAATTCCGCCGCCATGTTCTTTGGCAAACCACACTCGTTCAATTTGAGTGTAGGTCCTACCACGATTACAGAACGACCAGAATAGTCAACACGCTTACCCAACAAGTTCTGACGGAAACGACCTTGCTTACCCTTAAGCATATCGCTCAAAGATTTCAAAGGACGATTGCCTTCGCTCTTCACAGCGCTTGCACGACGGGTGTTATCCAACAATGAATCAACCGCTTCCTGCAACATACGCTTTTCGTTACGCAAGATCACCTCAGGGGCTTTGATCTCAACCAAACGCTTCAAACGATTGTTACGGATAATTACACGGCGATACAAATCATTCAAATCCGATGTAGCAAATCTTCCACCTTCCAATGGCACCAATGGGCGCAATTCTGGTGGAATAACAGGCAACATCTTCATAATCATCCACTCAGGACGATTTTCACCGGTTAACTGAGCACCGCGGAAGCTTTCAATTACTTTCAAACGCTTCAACGCCTCTTGCTTACGCTGTTGTGATGTCTCAGTGGCAGCCTGGTTACGCAAGTCGTAGCTCAACGTATCCAAGTTCACACGCTTCAACAATTCTTCCAACGCTTCAGCACCCATCATAGCTACAAATTTGTTAGGATCAGAATTCTCCAACATCTGATTTTCTTTTGGTAAAGAATCAACGATGTCCAAATATTCTTCCTCTGTTAACAAATCCAAATAATTTACGTTGCTCGCCGCTCCAGTTTGAATAACCACGTAGCGCTCATAGTAAATCACCATGTCCAATTTCTTGGTAGGGATACCTAATAAGTAACCAATTTTGTTTGGCAAAGAACGGAAGTACCAAATGTGCGCAACAGGTACCACCAAGTTGATGTGACCCATACGCTCTCTACGTACTTTCTTTTCAGTTACCTCAACGCCACAACGGTCACAAACAATACCCTTGTAACGGATACGCTTGTATTTTCCGCAATGACATTCGTAATCCTTGATAGGACCAAATATGCGCTCACAGAACAAACCACCCATTTCGGGTTTGTAACTGCGATAGTTGATGGTTTCGGGTTTAACTACCTCACCGAAACTGCGACGTAATATGTTTTCAGGAGAAGCAAGCGAGATACGGATCTTGCTAAAGTTGTTCCCTTGTTTTTGTGTTTTCTTTTGAAGTTGCATGATTGGTTTCTAGAGATTAATCCATAAATGTTACTTCCAAGCCCAAACCGCGGAGCTCGTGCAGCAATACGTTAAATGACTCTGGGGTTCCGATGTTAGTGATGTTATCACCTTTTACGATGGCTTCGTACGCTTTAGCCCTTCCTGTAATGTCATCCGACTTCACAGTTAAGATTTCACGCAAGATATTGGCAGCGCCAAATGCTTCCAATGCCCAAACTTCCATCTCACCAAAACGCTGACCACCAAACTGAGCTTTACCACCCAATGGCTGTTGCGTAATCAATGAATATGGACCGATTGAACGAGCATGCATCTTATCATCCACCATGTGACCCAGTTTCAACATATAGCTGATACCTACCGTCGTTGGTTGATCAAATCTGTCACCACTCAATCCGTCGTTCAAATGCACCAAACCGTTCTTCGGGATACCTGCTTTTTCAGTTACCTCATCGATCTCAGCCATAGTTGCACCATCAAAGATTGGAGTCGCAAAACGAACACCCATTTCTTTTCCAGCCCAAGCCAATACGGTTTCATAAATCTGACCCAAGTTCATACGTGAAGGTACACCCAATGGGTTCAACACGATGTCCATCGGAGTTCCATCATCCAAGAATGGCATATCTTCCTCACGAACGATACGGGCAACAATACCCTTGTTTCCGTGACGACCCGCCATCTTATCTCCCACTTTCAATTTACGCTTATTGGCTACATAAACTTTCGCCAATTGAAGGATACCGGTTGGCAATTCATCACCCACACTGATTGAGTAATGCTCGCGCTTGTAATTGGTAACCTTTTCGTTATTTACATTGATGAAGTTGGTTAAACAACGAACAACAAAACTGTTTTTGTCCGCATCACTCGTCCAATTGTGGTAGTTCACATTGCTGTAATCAATGCTCATCAAGTTCTTTTGAGTGAACTTAGTTCCCTTTGGAATCAACTCTTCGCTGTACATATTATATACACCTTGAGAAGTTTTTCCGCCCACCAATTGGAATAATTTCTTAACCAATTCGTCTTTCAACATGCCCAATTCCTTGCGATGATCATCGTCCATCTTAGACAAGCGAGATTTGTCACCCGTACGGGTCGACTTATCTTTTTTGCTCTTCGAGAACAATTTCTTATCAATCACAACACCTTGAGCACCTGGAGATGCCTTCAAAGAAGCGTCTTTTACGTCGCCCGCTTTGTCACCAAAGATGGCACGCAACAACTTTTCTTCTGGAGATGGTTCAGTCTCACCTTTTGGTGTGATTTTACCAATCAGAATATCGCCTTCCTTTACTTCAGCTCCAACACGAATCAAACCGTTGTCGTCCAAGTTACGCGTCATTTCCTCACTCACGTTCGGAATGTCATTCGTTAACTCTTCTTCACCACGCTTTGTATCGCGCACTTCCAATTCGTATTCAGTGATATAAACGGTTGTATACCAATCGTCTTTTACTACTTTTTCAGAAATTACAATCGCATCCTCAAAGTTATAACCCTGCCAAGGCATGTAAGCCACACGCAAGTTTCTACCCAATGCCAATTCTCCGCCTTGGGTTGCATAACCTTCACAAAGAACCTCACCTTTGCTCACTCTGTCGCCCTTCTTAACGATCGGACGCAAGTTGATACAAGAGTTTTGGTTGGTTCTACGGAATTTGATCAAATGATAAGTTTTGGTATCTCCAGTGAAGCTCACCAAATCATCAAAATCATTGTGGTCGTAGCGAATGCGAATCTCACGAGAATCAACATACACTACTTCACCATTGCCTTCGGCATTGATCAAAGAGCGACTGTCGCGAGCCACTTTTTCTTCCAAACCAGTTCCAACAATCGGCGCTTCAGGACGCAACAATGGTACGGCCTGACGTTGCATGTTAGATCCCATCAACGCACGGTTTGCATCATCATGCTCCAAGAAAGGAATCAATGAAGCTGCAATCGATACGATTTGGTTTGGAGCTACGTCCATATATTCTAACTGCGCTGG
>CANHXF010000059.1 GCA_947464515.1 Flavobacteriales bacterium | reverse complement strand
TCAAAGCGAAAATAAAAAGTACAATACAGGAAGTTAAGCGGAAGCGTGGTTTACACGTTTACTGTTTTGATTTCGCCCTCAACCACTAGTCTTCCTAGGGTTTTCGCTTGTACTTCTTCTACGGTAACACCGGGTGCCAATTCCTTTAGTTCGAAGCCTCTTTCGGTGATATCGAACACGCCCAATTCTGTAACGACTTTTTTCACGCAGCCCAAACCTGTGATGGGGAGGGAGCACTGAGGCAGTAGTTTACTCTCGCCAGCTTTGTTTGTGTGCTGCATCGCTACGATTATATTCTTAGCGGAGGCTACTAAATCCATCGCACCGCCCATGCCTTTAACCATTTTGCCTGGGATTTTCCAATTGGCAATATCTCCATTGTCACTCACTTCCATGGCGCCCAAAACGGTTAAGTCGACTTTCCCCGCCCTAATCATTCCAAAGCTTGTAGCGCTATCAAAAATGCTAGCCCCTTTCACCATCGTTACTGTTTGCTTTCCTGCATTGATCAAATCAGCGTCCTCTTCGCCCTCAAAAGGGAAGGCGCCCATGCCCAGAAGTCCATTTTCTGACTGTAGAACCACTTCCATGCCTTCGGGGATATAGTTGGCTACCAATGTTGGGATACCTATTCCCAGATTGACATAATAACCATCGCGCAATTCTTGTGCGATTCTTTTGGCGATTCCGAATTTGTCTAGCATGCTCTACAAAAATACAAATTTTCAGCCCGATGGGGTCAACTTGAAATCAATTTGATAAGTTTTGGTGTGAAATTGGTTTTGCTCAAAACGACCAACTCTGGAGAATTTTTGGATCAGCCCATTTTTTTGCTTCATCAAACAAGGCCTTTGCCTTTTGGGGTGCTGTTTTGTAGTATATGTCGATTAATATCAATATAGATTGGGATTTGTGATTGAGCGAACGCGCTGTTTCTAGTTCCTTGATGGCTTCGCTAATGTTGTTTTCGTGGTAATAACAGTTGCCAAGGTTGAAGTGTAACAGTTCGTTTTTCGGCTGATGTTTGATGGCTGCTAAAATCAATTCTTTGGCTTGACCAATCCGATTGGCTCTAACCAATGCATTCGTGTATTCGGCGGTAAAATCCGTATTCCAAGGCATCGCTTCGCAGGATTTTTCGTAATACTGTAGCGCTTTCTGACTTTGATTAGGGATATTTAGGTCGTAGGCCTTCGCAATGCGGTATTGGGTCCAAGCATCTAAAAGTAAAGCTGTTCTCTGTTCTTCGGTACTTCCGGTTTCCCAAATTTCAATGATTGATGCATGCTCTCTCAGGTTATAATGATATTGAATCTTGGTCGCCAAATCCGCACTGGGGTCGTTGTAAAGCGATTTTGCTTTGTCCAAATAGAGCATTTTGGAATCAAATTTCTCGAAGTACGACACATAGGCTTTGAATAATTCTTCGTTACTAGGATGTTGGCTATTTACAGCGTGTAATCCAATGGTTTGGCCTGCTTTGCCTTTGGGAACTGTATTGGTTTGAAGGTTGAAATTTGTATTCGTCCTAGAAATGTAGTGGTCATGAATACTCACATGGGGAATATCTCTGGTGTCGCTGCTGGGCATATGACAACCCACGCAAGTTTGGGTTCCGCGCATTGAAGTGCTGAGGCTACAGCCATCGTACTTACTCTTTTTTGTTTTGGGTTGATGACAGCTGACACAAGTTTGATTAAACCGATCTTGGTTGGTCTTTTTTACGCTTACATGGGGATTGTGGCAGTTGATGCAGGTGAAGTTGATATCTGCGTTATATTTGGTTAAATCACCCTTGTTCGAACCCTTGAAGCAAGCGCTCATTTGGAATCTTTCTGCGTGACCGGCCATAACGAACGGGTTATTTCCTGTTTGACTTGGCATGTAAACGGTAAAAATGGAGTCGAGATGCATGCCTGGTCTGAAATCGGTGAATTTTTTTCCGGGTTTAAGAACGTTGTTGCCTTGTAGGTGGCATCGCTGACAGATATCGACTTGTAATTTCCAAGGCAGTCGTTTGGGATTTACGATGGAATAATCGGCTTGCTTGTTGGTGTTATAGATGATTCCAGAAGTTTTTTCCTTGATGTGGAGTGAACCGGGTCCGTGGCATCTTTCGCAATCGATCCCTAGGGGTAGTTTGTTGAAAATATTGACGGACCCCTCTTTAGTTTGTGGCATTCCGGTGTGACAGCTCATGCATTCGATGTCGATTTTCCGATTAAAATGGGTATTGAAGTCCTCGTAACCTGGTGGCAGATCCCAAATTCCTTTTTGGGTGTAAAATGTAAGCGGTGCTTGAAATAGATGTTGGCCGTCCATCCAAAAGTGACTATTGGTGTGTTGACCGCTTCCAATGATATGAGAGATTTGTTCGATGCGATTATGAATGGTATCACGTCCGCGCAATTTAAATTCCTGAATATGCAGTCGTTCGTTTTTCCAAAAAGGGTAGTAGTAGAGGTCGTTTTTTTTATCGTAAACAGGTTTTACATTATTGAAATCTGCTTTTGAGTATTTTCTTTCAGCCAGGTGGAAACTCTGACCCATACCAGTTTCGATGAAGGTGGCATGTTTATCCGAGTGGCAGCCTTTACAAGCGGCTATGCCAACATAATGTGCGGAATCTCCAAGGTTTCTGAAGGGTTGTGTAGTTTTGGTAGCGGCGCTGTTTATTATGCCGTTACATCCCCGAATTCCTGATAAAGCCCAGGTTAAAAGGCAAAGAAAAATGCCGCCAATTATGTATTTTGGCTTCACTGAATCTTTGGTTGATTAACCGCCAAATTGGGCTTTCCAATCCATGACGCCACCAATGAGGTTGCGGACATTGGAATATCCTTGTGAGGTAAGGAACATTTTTGCGGTATTGCTCCTGGCGCCAGACCTGCAGTGCACGATGATTTCTTGATCTTTCCAATCTTCGATTTCGTCTAATCTTCCTGGTAGATCGCCCAATGGAATTAGAGTGCCGTTTAAATTGAATTCGTCAAATTCGTATTGCTCACGAACATCAATAAGGTTTATAGATTCTTGATTGTCTAAACGTTTTTTTAATTCAATTACGGAAATATCGGTGCTCATGATTTAACGAAGTGTGCGAAAGAGATTTGATTGTTTGGTGCGATGCATCGCAAGATATAATGACCTGGTTTTAGGTCTCCCACGAAAATGCGACTGTTGAATTGAGATTTGATTTGGAGTTTCCCAGTGACATCCCAAATTTCACATTCGGTATTTTCTGGTAATTTTCCATTGATAAAAATGTAGTCGCTGCAAGGGTTAGGGTAAATACTAACTTGAGTTGGGGAGATGGTCTTGGTTGAAAAGGCATATTCAGCCCGATTTCCATACAACATGCGAATCATTGGTGTTCCTTTGGCCTCGGTTCCAGCGTATTCCCAACTTCCCAATAAGTTACTGTAGAGGTGAGGATTTGTTTGGTCCTTTCCTAAGTATCTGTAGTTATTGTCGTATCCAATATTTAAGACATATGGCATTTGCTGAATCCAGCCCACGTAATACTTTCCAGCGGGTAACATCAATACAGAATCAAAAAAGATATAGGCGAAACCGTTGATGCTATCCTTGTAAATTGGACGATTCATGGCGAATTCATATATTAGTTTGTCCTGGTTGTCTGGCCTTCCAACGGGACTCAAAGATTGCCAAATGCGTAATTTGAAACTTCTTGCTGAAACATCGGTCAGGCTTTGGTTAAAATAAATCGCCAATCCTCTGAGTGAATCAGATTTAAGTGTGTTAAACTCCATTGCGAACTGACCTTTTAAGTTACCCAAATAGGCGTAATCAAGGCCAAATCCACCTTCCGCACTTCCATCATCATAGGCGTACCATGGCATTACGGTGCGCGACGTCTGGATCACATTGTTGTTGGTTATACTATTGTATGCCGCAGGCGTGCCATCATTGCTTTGGGGGTCAATACTATAGGTGTAATTCAATCTAGGCTCGGTGCTCACAAATGTATCGTAAGCCAACGACTCGTAGTTTTCAGTGGTGTCTCTACCGCCGGCCAAATTTCTGCTGCTAGCAATAAAGGGTTTGTAATAAATTTTGGTTTTGTATTGGTTGTAAATACTCAATTGAAATCTAGTTTGAACGGCATTGGAATTGAGGTTTCTTACAGTCATGTTTGGACCTTTTCCTCGGCCATCCTGAATATTGAACTTGTAATGCGTATAAGGAATGTTGTTGTAATCTTTAAATAATCCATCTGACACCGATGCGATTCCTACGTCTTGAATTGACTTTTCTCCAGACTTTCGATTTTTCTCGATGCGGATATAATCAATATGCCAATGATTTAGGTTTCCAGTGGCTTTGGTGAAATTCACAAATCGGAACTGGAAATCGGGTGATAGGTATTGGTATTGAGCAATTGGAACAAAAAATTCTTGAAATCCACCTACGAAACCACCGCAAATCGCCCATTGCTTGATCCAATTGTTATTGATGTCTTTAAAATAAAGCATCAACGTATCATCAATTTCAGGGGCGTCGCCAAGTCCTTGACGTTGCACAAAAAAACTGATATAAATAGAATCTTCGGGTTTGTAGTTAACTGTTGTTGCTCCAACTCTACGAAATTGTAGGTTTATGGGTTGTGATGTAAGGCTGTCCGCATACACCATGTTTCTTTTGTCCAACGTTTGATATGGTTTGCCCTTCGCATTCAAATGGTCGAAAGTTGCAACGCCGTAATTTGGAGCTTTAACGGGGAAAGAGTTATTTACCCAAACGAGATTGTCTGTCCAAGTCTTTAATGATGGGTAGCCAGCAGGTTGAACAAAATCCTCAAAAAAGGGTAGGGACAGGGTGTCTGTAATTATTGAACTAATTTGGTTGGTTGTGTTATTTTGAATGGAAGCGACAGGTCGATTGCCAATGGGTAAAAAACGCAGGTATGGTTGCGCCGAAAGCTCGGAAATCGCAAGGATACACAACGATAATATTACTTTTCTTACCCGCATTTTAAATTTTATTAAACTCAAGTTCTGTCCATAATCGATCGAACTGAATTAACAATTGTGCTAATTTAACGAATTTCGTATGAATTTATTGTAAAAAAAAGTCACTTTGTTGCATTAAATCGCCTACTCTTCCTCTGGATTTGGTGTTTCCATAGTCGTTGAAGTTGAGTCACTTGCGGGCGTTAGTTCGGTGTCGACAACAATTAGATCAACGGTAGTGCCTTTTAGTACTTTCTGACCTGCTTCAATTGCACGTCCTCCAACTTGCTGACCGACAACTAGATTGTTGCCATATTCCGCATATTCGTATGTGACTTTTCCTAGAATTAGACCCGCATTTTTTAATAATGCTTTTGCTAAATTGAAACTACAATCGGTAAGTTTGGGCATCGAAATCCTAGGTCTACTCATTGCGTTTACGGTAACATAAACCATCCTTCCAGATTTTACATCTTCGTTTGCCAAAGGCAATTGTTCTACAATTACACCGGGCTTCATTTTGTCTAAGTAAACAGTATCGATGATTTTCATTCGCAACTCCATTTCACTCAGTTTTGCTTCGGCTTCAAAAGGTTTTGAGCCAAGAACATTAGGCACAATTATTTTGTCGCCGTGCCGTGTATAAGCATCAAGTCCAAAGTAACTTAACGTAAGAATTATGGCAATGAAAAGGCCACCTAGTCCGATATTGTACATCCAGTTTTTCACGCCGTTCTATTTTCTCCAAATTTCAATATTTCTCTGATGAATTCAAAAGGTTTGTATCCGTTGATTGCGGCTTGGTGATAAATACATGTTGCAGGGGTCATGCCGGGCAATGAATTTACTTCGATGATTATCGTTTCCACATTGCCGTTTTCGAAAATTCTCACAAAAGCATCAATTCTGCAATAGCCTGTAACATTGAGTGCGACTGCAACTTTCTGAAGTGTTTTTCTGACTTCGCTGCTGATTCTTACCTGATCTTCAGGGTTGTTAGAGAACCGAGACGGGGTTAAGTTCTGTCCTTGTCCGGCCAAGAATTTCTCTTCAAGACTTAGGATTTCACTTTCTGCAAGGGATTCAGAGGGTTCGAATATTTCATAAACGATATCTCCGTTTTTGTCGTACGAGGTTAGCATGCCGCCCGTGACTTCTAGGAATTTAGCGGCTCCTGCTCGGTCAATGAATTGTTCAATGAGGAGTTCCGATTTTTGCGGCATCTCATCGTTGGGTTTCACGTTAAGCGCTGCGCAAAGTGCGGCGCTTAACGACGCCTCATCCCGGAAAATCGCCTCCATGAACAAATTCAATTCTTCAGCCGATTTGATTTTTCTCACTGCAGCACTACATCCATCATCTGCCGGTTTGGCAATCAACGGAAGCCCATATTTTGACGAAATCTCATTACATAAATCCAAACCTCTTAATTGCCATTCAGATTTGGAAACCAATTGGTGCTCAGCGACCAAAAAGCCCATCTCGCGGAGTTTTTTGTTCGTCTCAAATTTGTTAATCGTTACCGATGATGCCTCACTCTCGCTGCCATTGAAATAAAGGCCCAAACGCGTTAAATCGGCCTGTATGGTGCCATCTTCTCCTGGTCTGCCATGTAAAGCGATAAATACCCCTTCGCACAAATTGGGTAGTTCAGAAACAGATACTTCGCTCGGTTTATACATTGGAGCAGATCCCAATACAGATTTTGTTAAGTCGCGACTTTCTTGCTGAATTTCTGCCAAAACCGGATTCTCCGAATAATGTAAAATCTTGTCCCGAATGTCATCCGCATTGTCCTTCAACATCATGTTGATTGGCAAATGAAATAATCTGTAAGAATGAATATCGCCCGTTAAAAACAAAGGAATCGGCTCGAATTCTTCACTGCTGCTCAATTTTTCGTAAATGTTTCGTCCACTTTCCATCGAAATGTGTCGTTCGAAACTATATCCACCCATCACCACAGCGATTTTCTTTTTCACCGCCGAAGATCCATGGCTGCCAGTTAATAACTCCTGACTACGCTGTAATAAACTCTCGAATTTTTGACCTTTGGGGTGGCTCTGAATTCTAGCCCTCAATGAATTAAAATAAATCAACGTCAAAAAAGCACTCGGACTCAATCCGATCTCCGCCGCTTGGTGGAAAAAGAACGATGATGGCATCATACCACTCGTAGTATTGGGGTCGTTCAAGAAAATCTCGCCTCTATTATCTATGAAACCATCAATTCTCGCATATACCTCAAACCCGAAATGATTGTATAACTGACAACAAGAAAGTCTGATGTCATCTATGAGTTCAGCCGATACTTCAATGGGGGTCACCTTATTGCTTAAGCCGGGTAAATATTTACTACGATAATCAAATAAGTCGCTATTTTTTCTGATTTCAGTTGGCGGCAGTGCAAAGGGAATTCCCGATTCGTCTGCTACTACGATGCAACTAAATTCTTTTCCCTCAATCAAAGATTCGATTAACGCAATAGATTCACTATCAGTTGATTGTAGGTTGATGCTATCCGCCGTCTGCAGCCTATTTTCGATGTAATCCATCAAAGCATCAGGCAAATGGAAAATTTGACCATCGGCGATAAGCGGTAAACCCAATCCGCTGCGCAAGTCGGTTAGTTGTTTGATATAAACAATCTGGGCATCGGTGTCCATTTGTTGCCATTGATGTTGAGGCAAAGCCAAATGGAAAAAAGCCAAATTCATTGCATCGCAAAAAGCTTCAAAATCGGGATGTTTTAGGATGCTGACGCCCAATGAAGAACCCTGATGCGCGGGTTTGATCACAAACTTCTCTCCAAATTCAATGTTGAATTGTATGAACAACGATTTTCTTTCTTCTTCCGAAGTTGAAAACCATGTTTTTTTAGATAGGGTATTGAACTCATTTACAAAAAGACCGGCAGTGGTTTGAAAATCTTTTTGAATGGCTTTGTTGATTCCTAGAGCTGAGGGCAGAATACCTGAGCCAGAATAAGGGATGCCATACCATTCCAGTACACCTTGAATGCTGCCATCTTCACCATGGGTGCCGTGTAGGGCAAGAAAAGCAAAGTCAATGTTGGTGGAAAATTCATGCGCTTCCAAGGGTTTGCCAATTTCCCGCAATAGTTCTAACTGCGTATCTCTATTGTTTTCTAACCTTTCCAAACTCTCAGCATACACCTGAAAGCCATGTGGCAATTCGGGTAAGCAGTTGACCCGTTGTCGGGTTGCTGAATGTAGAAATGTAGGCGGATAAAAATCACGGATACTCCCTTTATAAACGTGTTCCCAATTCAGAAGACAAAAGTTTCCGAATGAGTCAACAAAAATGGGAATGGCTTCAAATAGTTCTTTATTCAGGTTGTCGTAGACCGTTCTACCGCCCGCAAAAGAAACTTCTCGCTCTCGCGACTGTCCACCAAAAAAGATACCGACCTTGATTTTCTGCATACGCTAATTCCTACAAATTTAATGTCAGTTGCACTTCGGTTCGCGTCAGTTCTGCACAAAACGTAAATGTGTTTTTCTCTTTGGGCATTATTGCAAATAAAGTGGGGTTTACCGCTTTGATTTCGTTATTTTGCAGCATGAAGGCAGAAATCTTTTTAGCCAATGATGCTAAGTCATTTGCAAGTACAAAATTACCAGCCAATATCGCCGAATTTTGGAATCAAAAACCC
>CANHXF010000058.1 GCA_947464515.1 Flavobacteriales bacterium | reverse complement strand
TTCTTCTTTGGTAACTAGGGTTTCATTGGGTGCCTCGATTGTTGTGGATGAATTCTGGCCTTTTAAGCAGGAAAGGCTCAACAGCATAATTGCAAAGAAATGCGACTTCATGCATCAAATATCCATCGTTTACAGCGAATTATCGATAGTACAGCGGGGATTTCTGTGGACAAGGATTAGAATTCAAGTGCGACCTTTGTAATTGATGCGCGCATTTTATCGTCTCTTGGGTTTATTGATATCCATATTTTGGGTGGCCGATGCTCATGCGCAAAATGATTCATTTCCTTGGAATCCCAAAGACAGTATTCGATTGTCGTTGAATGAACCACCCTCGTATTCTCTATGGTTTGATTCAAAAATTTCTACGATTTCTGGTGAAACGGTCCCAATTAGCGGATATCGCTATGGAATCCTTTGGGATAAAATGTCGGCCTACACGGGATATTATTATTCCGATTACAAGCAGATCAATGGAAAAAACTATGATTCATATAAGTTCTCTTATCTGAGTAGTTCTTTCGAGTATGAGCTGTATCGCACCCATAGATTTGGCGTCACTGGATTTGGTCAAGTAGGAGCGGGTTACAGAATTCAGCGCTATTCCGACAACCGGCCTCAACAAACACGATTTATGATGCCCCTCGAATTTGGCGTGAATGGGTCGGTTCGATTTCTTCGATATTTTGGTGTGAGCGCGGGTGTAGGATCGCGGGTTGCTCTTTTTCGCGGAGGTCAAAACTTCACAGGGCCCATTTATTTTATCGGGTTTACCTGCTTTCCAAGTACGATGTATAGAGACGCCAAGCGCATTTTTCATCGCCCCGCTGATCGGATTTGGTAATTATTTCTTCTCCTTCTCTGAATCGAGATGGGCAAGGAAATCAACCATTTTGTCCACGTCTACGCGGTTAGCCACAATCTTGCGATTGGCATCCATCACGAAAATCGTTGGGGAGGCAATTACATAATAGCTGTATAGATTGTCGGCGTATTTCTGGCTTTGCACTTCGCCGCGAATCAGATGCGTGAAAGTCTGTGTTTCAGGGTGAGAATTGTAATACTCCTCCCATTCCTTCTTTTTATCGCCGCTGGTTAAGGCAACAACTTTCCATCCTTTGTCTTTATTGTCGGCCAGAATTTTAGCCAACTTAGGCATTACCTCTTTGCAATGTCCGCAGGTGGGATCCCAGAAAATGAAGATTACATATTGACCACGGATTTTTTCTGTGTTCACCCAGTTTCCTTTGATGTCTTTCAGTTCTAATTCGGGTGCGGTTTCGCCGATCAACGTATGGGCTCTGCGGAAGGCGTTTTCACACATTTTATTGATGGTTGAACTATCTACCCACCAGCTCTTTCCTTGACAGTAGGTGCTAATTGCCATTCTTACAAAAGCGCGATCCATTCCCATGATGTTGGAACTTTCGAAGCGATTGGTAAGGTACCAAATGACATACTTTTCCATTTCGATGGTGTTTTTACACGCATCCATGATTTTCTCGGCTTCTTTGATGCAAGAATCTGCATCGGGAACAATGATTTTGTCAAAATAGAAATCCAAACGTTGCTTTACGATGTTCACTGGCATCCGCAAAAGTCCGTCATCTGCAAAATCGATATGGTCCCAATAATGTTCCTTATACCATCGGAAGGCAAACGTGCTATCCGCTTTTCCATCGGCCATAACGGGCAAGATTTCAGGGTAGGGTACGCCAATCATCGCAATTAAGAATTTGGATAAAAGGTGACCTGGATTCTTTAAAACGTAGGCAGAGTCGTAATTTCCTTTGTCGTTCAAATAGCGGTCACGGATCGTATTTAATGAATCTAGCAATGCTTGTGGACCTGCCGAATCTTTTTGGATTTCTTCGTCGATAGCCATGAGTCTTTCAATCACGGCGACTTTTCCTTTTTGATATTCGATGAACGATGCATTCTCCGCAGAGCCGGTAGCGGTCATCTTTAAATAGTAATCTCTGGTGCTCCAAGCGGTATCAAAATCAATTTGAAAATCCTGGTCATCGTCGATGATGAATTCAAAATAATCACGCTTCTTTGGGAAGACAAATAGGTACATCCCGCGCTGTAACTTTTTGGTGCCATGGAAATTGGCGACTCCATTCTTGTCAATTACGGCGGTATCTCTTAAGTATTTTCCACCAATGTTATGGTCGGCCAGATAAACTGTATCGCCCGCATAAATATTTGTAATTTTTGGTGTTGCTTTGGCGGGTGTGATGGTTCTGAATTTGAAACGAACGCTGTAAACACCGGCTTCTCTTCCATCCCAAGCGGGTACATTTTTTAGCTTTGGATAATTTCCAAAAACATTGGGTTTTACGGGTGCCGTGCGATAGTAGGGGGTAAATTTTAAATCGGATTCTAATTGTTTGCGAACTTGTGCTTCGGTAGGTCCATTGCCTGGGTTCGACATTTGTACAACTTGCATATTTTCATTGCTACCAAAAATGGTTTCTTGCGGGGCGGTTCCGTTGATGCTGGGCTGCCCAACTGGAGGTGTTTGAATCTTTTCATCAACTACAGTCGCTTCAATTTTGGGTGCTTTTTTATTTTTCTTAGCTTTTTGGGCTTGAAGGGGATTGCTGGTGGTGCAAAGAGCGACAAGAACTGTAAGGGTTGTAATTGCGTAAATTGAGATATGGCGTAAACGTGACATGTTCATTTTATAAGTTGTGAGCAAAGTAGACAAATTTTGTTCCAATTTTGTTGTTCGGCGATGCAAGAAGAAACTTTTTACGAAAAGGTATATGCGGTGGTGCGTTTGGTGCCATCGGGGAGGGCGACATCTTACGGCGCGATTGCGAAATATTTAGGTGCTGCTCGAAGTAGTCGATTGGTGGGCTGGGCGATGAATCAATGCCATGGTGAAGGTTGCGACGTGCCTGCCCATCGTGTGGTAAATAGGATGGGGATATTAAGCGGAAAAGCGCATTTTGAAACCCTAACTGCAATGCAAGAGCGATTGGAATTGGAGGGGGTGATCATCATCGACGATCAGATTCAGGATTTTACGCGTGTTTTTTGGGACCCATCGATTGAATTGGGTTGGGATTGAATTCGTGGTTGAGTGAGTTGTTAAAGAACCTTAATTTTCAAACGTTCTATTTAAACAAATCCCACCACCAAGTTCCTTTTGGATGCGGAGCGGTGATTGTCAATGAGGGCTGAGCTGCAACCACATGCGGGGTGATCAACTTGCGGCTATGCAAACCGATGCTTCTGTCGGGCAGTGGCTCCAATGCGCCATATTTTAAATCGCCTAGAATTGGAGAACCCATTTTTGAGAGTTGGGCGCGGATTTGGTGGAAGCGACCGGTTTCTAATGTGATTTCATAGAGGTATCGGCCTGCAAAATTCTTTAATAATTCGTAATGTAATACGCCTGGTTTTGTGCCGGGTTTATGAGAATTATAGGCATGTGCCTTTTTGGTCTCGCTATTTTTGAGCAAATGGTGGGTGAGCGTTCCGGATTCTCCAGGGAGCGCTTTTAAAGTAATGGCATGATATATTTTGGTGTTCTTTTTCTCGCGAAAAATCTCGTTCATTCGAGTCAGTGCTTTGGAAGTTTTTGCCAAAACAACGACCCCGCTTACCGGTCTATCCAAGCGATGCACCAATCCAATAAATGCCTTTCCAGGTTTGTTGTATTTTTCAGCAATGTATCGTTCTGCCCATTCCAATAAATGAGTGTCTCCGGTTAAATCACCTTGTACCGCCAAACCTGCGGGTTTGCTTACCACCAACAGGTGATTGTCTTCCCATAATACTTCTACCACGCTACAAAGTTAATACTTAACATAGCAAGCGCGCTGAGTTGGGCGATAATTGGCCTATTTTTGTACGCTCTTTCCATGCAAAATCCCTTCAAAACGTATAAAGTACAGATTCAACAGACCTTAAAATTGGCTTATCCTATCATTTTGGGTCAGTTAGGGATCGTGTTGATGGGTGTCGCCGATATGTTGATGGTGGGTCCTTTGGGTTCTGAGGAATTGGCGAGTGTAAACCAGGCGAACAATTTATTTTTCATGATGAGCGGGCTCACTTTTGGGGTTCTGTTCTCTGTGAGTACATTGGTGAGCATCAAGGTGGGTCAGAAAAGGTCCGCTGATGGTTTTATTACCTATCGTGCAGGTTTGGTTGCGGCATTGATATTGTTCGCTTTTCAATTTATCATTTTACAGGTCTTCGTTCATAATTTTCACTGGTTAAAGCAGGATGCGGCCATTGAGCGATTGGCCCCAGGTTTCTTGAATATTTTAAGTTGGAGTATTTTGCCCTTGCTTTTTAATGTGGTTACACGACAGTTTACCGATGGCTTAGGTCATACCAAAATTGCCATGTTGATTACCTTGGGCGGATTGGCGCTGAATGTTTTTCTATGTTACGTCTTGATCTACGGTCATTTCGGGGTCACTGCACTTGGGTTGAATGGAGCCGCCTATGCCACCTTGATTTCGCGTATTGTGATGGCTTTGGTGGGGTTGTGGTATGTTCGATATTCCGCATTTATGCGCGAATATGTTCCCAAAGCGATGCCGGGTTGGTCAAAAATCAAGATTGAACTTCCCAGTATTTGGAAGATGGGCTTGCCTATCGCATTGCAAACCTTTGCCGAATGGGCTTGTTTCGGTTTATCGGGCGTGATGGTGGGCTGGTACGGAGCAAAGCAGTTGGCAGCTCACGCGGTTGCATTGAGTTTCGCATCAATTTCCTATATGGTTGTCAGTGGAATCGCAATGGCAGGCGCTATCATCGTAGGGAACAAGTATGGTGAAAAAAATCGCGACCAAATAAGACATGCGGCTCACGCAATATTCCTAATCATTGGGGTTTTTGAAATAGGGACGGCGTTAATATTCATTTTTGGCAACCATTGGATTGCGCAATTGTATGAAGTTAAGGCCGATGTAATGCCCACCATTTTGCCTCTGTTTATATTGGCCGCCATATTCCAATTGGCCGATGGTATTCAGGCCGGTGCGATGAATATGCTGAGAGGCATCAAAGATGTGAATTGGTCTTCTGGTCTTTCCATCCTCAGTTATTGGGTGATTTCCTTGCCTCTTTCTTATCTTTTGGGTGTTTGGCAAGACTGGCAAGTTTATGGTATTTGGATTGGGTTTACCGTGGGATTGTTTGTCGCCGCGATGCTCGGAGTATGGCGATTCTACAAACATTTGCAGGTTTTGACCTTTGAAGACGAAACAGATTATTGATGAAAAAAGGTATTTCAATATTGAGTTTAATGGCTTTGGTGGGTTCAGTTCTCGCCCAACAGCCAAGAGAGAAAAAGTGGGCGAATTCTCTGTCGATTTCTACCACGCCCAATTGGAGCAGCGCTTTGATTGTGGGATATCAACCCGATGTAACCGGGGGCTTCACGGAATCGCAGTTGAGGGACTCCTTTTCCAAGGCGGATCGTTCGCTTAAGACTTTTAATTTCGACCTAAGCTATCACAAAAAAATCAACGGATACTCAAATTTTGTATTTGGCGTAGCTATGGTTAATAATGGATTTACCCGTGTAAAAGAGGGGCAGATGTTTAAATACGTCATCCATCCTGATGTGGGGATTTATCCCAATTTGGTGAGCGCAGGGTTGATGCAAGTGCATTATGAATATAGGAGTCGTTTCATCGCCGGATTATTTGCCTACGAAAAACGACTTGATGGTTCTAGATTCCAGTTGCAAAATTCTAGTTTGTGGTATCAGGTGGGTGTGATGCCGGCCTTGCAGGTGAATCACGAATTGCGCATTCACACCGTTGGATTTGAAATGCCCCAAGGGAATGATTTTGTGGTGAACGATTATGTCGCCACAACGGTTGATACTGGGGTGCTATTGAGCCCATCAACGCTAGTTAAGGGCAACGCATTTTTGACAGCATCCATGCGGATGGAATACAATTTGGATAAGGGTGTGCATATTTACGCTTCCCCCAAAATTTTGTTTCCCCTGTTGCCCAATAACAAAGGCGTGCAAACGTATTTCTCGCCACAGATTGGTTTGGAATTGGGATTGAGATTTCCGCTCGATTGATATTTTGATATGGTTAATTTATGTGTGAATAACAGAGAAGGGCGGCCATTGGCCGCCCTTCTCTGTTATTCAAATTCTATGGTAAAGAGAGTATTCTATTTGCCGTTCATTTTCGCACTGATGTATTCGCGGTTCAATGTCGCAATTACACTCAATGGAATCTGTTTTGGACATTCAGCAGCACAAGCACCCGTGTTTGTACAAGCTCCGAATCCTTCTGCATCCATTTGGTTTACCATGGCAACCACGCGGGATTGACGTTCTGGCTTTCCTTGGGGTAACATCGACAACTGAGTTACTTTGGCACCTACAAACAGCATGGCTGATGCATTCTTACATGCGCTTACACAAGCTCCACAACCAATACAAGTTGCAGCCTCAAAAGCTTCATCGGCAATTTCCTTAGGAACCAAAATAGAGTTGGCATCCACCGCATTACCTGCGTTGGTAGAAATAAATCCACCCGAGGCAATGATGCGGTCAAAAGCACTACGATTCACAGTCAAATCCTTAATGACAGGGAAACCGTTGGCTCTCCAAGGCTCTACTGTGATAGTGTCGCCATCGTTGAAGCTACGCATGTGTAATTGACAAGTGGTAACGCCTTGTTTTGGTCCGTGAGGACGGCCATCGATCACCATCGAACACATTCCGCAAATGCCTTCACGACAGTCGTGGTCAAATGCTACAGGCTCTTTTCCGGTTTCGATCAATTGCTCATTCAAGACATCGAACATTTCCAAAAAGCTCATGTCGGGACTGGCATCAACCTTATATTCTTCGAAATTTCCGGCGCTTTGGGTGTTCTTTTGGCGCCAAACTTTCAGATTTAATTTCATTAACTTGCTCATAATCTTCTTGTTATTGGATTATTTGTAACTGCGTTGTTGGATTTTGATATTTTCGTACTTCAATTCTTCCTTGTGTAGTTCCCATGAATCGCCTTTGCTTTCCCATGCGGATACGTACATATAGTTTTCGTCGTCGCGTAAAGCTTCACCCTCTTCGGTTTGGAACTCTTCGCGGAAGTGACCTCCACAACTTTCATTGCGATCGAGTGCGTCTACACACATCAATTCACCCAATTCAAGGAAATCGGCCACTCTACCGGCTTTATCCAATTCAGGGTTGAATTCGTTGATGCTTCCAGGGATCCGTACATTCTTGTAGAAGTCGGCGCGCAAAGCTTGAATTTCAGCAATGGCCTCTTTCAAACCCTTTTCGCTACGAGCCATACCACATTTGTTCCACATGATAAGACCCAATTCGCGGTGGTAGCTTTCTACCGAGCGAGTACCTTGGATATTCATCAAATGTTGAATGCGTTCGTTGGCATTTTTTTCAGCGGCAACAAAAGCTTCGTGATCTGTAGATATGGGTTTGGTATGAATTTCTTTGCTTAAGTAGTTTCCAATGGTAATTGGAATTACAAAGTATCCATCGGCCAAACCTTGCATCAAAGCGGATGCTCCCAAACGGTTGGCACCGTGGTCTGAGAAGTTTGCTTCACCCAAGGCGTACATGCCTGGAACGGTTGTCATTAAGTCGTAATCAACCCACAAACCACCCATCGTATAGTGAACAGCAGGGTAGATGCGCATTGGTGTTTCGTATGGATTCTCGTCGGTGATTTGCTTGTACATATCAAACAAGTTGCCGTACTTTTCTTTCACCACTTCTTTTCCGAGGCGGATCAGGGTTTCATCGTCTGGATTGGTGATATTCAATTTGCTGGCTTCGGTTCTACCGTAGCGCTGCATCATGTTGTATTTGAAATCCAAGTAAACAGCCATTTTGCTTTGACCTACACCGTAACCGGCATCGCAACGTTCTTTGGCAGCACGCGAAGCGATATCGCGAGGAACCAAGTTACCGAAGGCAGGGTAACGACGCTCTAAGTAGTAATCGCGCTCATCTTCTGGGATATCGTTTGGATGACGTTCGTCGTTTTGTTTTTTAGGAACCCAAATACGACCATCGTTACGCAACGATTCGCTCATCAATGTCAATTTTGACTGATAATGACCTGAAACAGGGATACAAGTTGGGTGGATTTGCGTGAAGCAAGGGTTGCCGAAGTAGGCACCGGCTTTGTGGGCTTTCCATGCTGCGGTGACGTTACTTCCCATGGCGTTGGTTGATAGGTAGAATACGTTACCGTAACCACCGGTACACAACAATACGGCATGACCGAAATGTCTTTCAAGTTTACCTGAAACCAAATCACGAGCTATGATTCCGCGTGCTTTGCCATCGATTTTTACGACTTCCACCATTTCATGGCGAGCATACATTTTCACGTTGCCCAATCCCACTTGTCGTTCTAGTCCACTGTAGGCACCGAGCAACAATTGTTGTCCGGTTTGACCTGCTGCGTAAAACGTACGCTGTACTTGTGTTCCACCAAATGAGCGGTTGGAAAGGGTTCCGCCGTATTCACGGGCGAAAGGAACTCCTTGCGCTACACATTGGTCGATGATTGAAGTTGAACATTCGGCCAAGCGATGCACGTTTGCTTCACGGGCGCGGTAGTCTCCTCCTTTAATCGTATCGTAAAATAAACGATGCACTGAGTCACCGTCGTTTTGATAATTTTTTGCGGCATTGATTCCACCTTGGGCAGCAATTGAGTGCGCTCTGCGTG
>CANHXF010000057.1 GCA_947464515.1 Flavobacteriales bacterium | reverse complement strand
GTTGGCTATGCACTGGGCGCAGTTATCGCATTGCATTTTGGGGTAGATATTCTCTATTACACCAGTGCAGCCCTGGCTTCTTTAGCTTGGCTAGTCTTTATGAGCTTGCCTGAAACGCGCACAATATCAAACCGAAAAGAATTTGTATTCAACATCCGAAACCTGTTCTATTTTCCCGCGTGGCGTCCCAGTTTTATTATGTTCTTGGTTTGCATTTCACTGGGATCGATACTCACCGTAATGTCCGATTTTACCCTAGAAATGGGCTACACAAACAAAGGATTGTTTTTAAGTATTTATATCGGCGTTTCGTTGTTGTTTCGACTGATAAGCGGTCGTGTGAGCGATGCCTTAGGTCGCGCATGGAGCACCGCCATCGGAACCGCAGCACAAGTTTTGTCTATGTCGATCTTGGTTTATATGTCGATTTGCCTCCAACATCAACACCAAACCCACTGCTCAACTTGCGAATTACCAGGATTATTCTGGTTTGCGGGTTCGGCTATCCTTTACGGAATCGGACAAGGATTTAACGCACCGAGTTTATTTGCCTGGGCGAGCGACACCGCAGATAACCATCACAGAGGACGTGCCCTAGCGATGTTATTCATGTTTTTAGAATTGGGAATTATCGTCGGCGGCCTTACCGCAAACTATTTTATCAAAGGAATGAGCTGGAACTATGTCGGAATATTTGGATTCAGCGGTTCCGCCTTTTTTATCGCACTAGGATTCAGTTTATACTGTCTGCGATACAAGCACCAGATGTAATTACTTCCACTTAAAATTCTTCAATACGTACAAGGTACGTTTACGCCACACGGGGTGAGAATTGTACTTACCATAAAGATATTTAACCATCTCTTGGCTGTTTCTAACTGGACGGTGATGCTTTTTGATGAAGCCTCTTTCCATTCCATCCAAGTACATTCCAAAATCCACCATGCAATCATACCAGCTGGCGTAACGGGCGTATTTGTTTTTGGTAGCACCCAACGACATTGTTTTACGAACGCGGGGTTGACGCATACCAGTGAGGTTGTAATCGCGACGAGCATAGATAGAATTATCGCCATCGTTACCACTTTCAACAATTTTTACTGCGATAAACAACTTAGCCCACTTGCCAATTGCCTTCTTGGCAACAGAATACATAGGTTGTGCGTTGGGAATGCGCTTTAAAGAAAGTTCTAATGAATCAAAATACAAAGAATCGTTTACGGTAACTACCGCGGTGTCTGACGCTTTCACTTCAGCCACGGGAATTATTTTGTCGGTTCCAAAAGCCGTTTTTCCTATCGCCGCAACGGTAAGGAAAAGTAATACGAATGTTGGAATGACTAATTTGTTTTTAAACATACCGGCCAGTATGCAAACGGCGTGCCAAAAAATTAAAATACTGAATTACAACGACTTAACTTCAAATCCAACTGATCGAATTCCCTAAATCGTCGGCAATTTCCTTCTTTTTGATGTTTATCGCTTTGATATAATCGAGTATTTCCATCATTTCCTCTGGAGTTACCTCAGGATTTTCCAACATGGACAGGGCGAGATTAAGACTTTTGTCGAATTTTTTCCGTTTGAGATGCAGAATCACATTTTTCACTTGCTCTTTTACCGTTGATTCCGGACGAGATACATCAATAAAATTATCTTCAAATGCCTTACTCAGTGTATGTCCGCCAGCTAAAATCCCAGCAGCCCAAGCCGCAATTTCACTATCCATGTGATGTATAAAATGCTCTTTTTCGGGCCAAGCCTCGAGTTGCGCTGCTTCGGCAATCAATCGAATGGCGAGTTCATCTTCAAACACCAGATCAGGATCGTTCAAAACCTTCTCCACCAAATGGTGAAACACGGTTTGTTCTGCATCCAAGGCTTCATTGCCGTGCAATAGTAAAAGTCTAAAAACCGCCAGTTCTTGGTGATGGTCTGTGAGCGCCGGCTTCGCCGGCGCAATCATCCCCACCCCCAACTCATGAGTGATGGATGCAATCTGACTTACAAATGCTTGCTCTTCCTTCGCCTTCTGCTGTCGGAGCAGCTTACCTAACTCCTGAACCAACACCGACTCCTCTATTTCGCATATCTGCGATAAGTCTCGGGTTAAGGCGGAGCGCTTCAGCCCATCGGCTATCAACGAAACACTCTTCAATATCTCACGTATCGCATCCGACTTCTTCAGCGGATCGTGCTTGCACTCATCAATTAATAACTTGGCCTTAAAGTGGATGAACGTCTCCTCGTTTTCATTCAAATAAGCCTGGAAATCGTCCCCGCCCATCTTCTGACAAAACGAATCTGGATCCTGACCCTCCGGCAATGACACCACACGCACATTCAACCCATCCTGTAGCAACAGATCTATCCCTCGTAACGATGCCTTAATCCCCGCCGCATCGCCATCGTAAACCACCGTCACGTTGTCCGTAAAGCGTTTTAGCAACTTAATCTGTCCCGGGGTTAACGCGGTACCCGAACTCGCAACAACATTCTCGATGCCGGCCTGACTCAACGTAATTACATCCGTATACCCTTCGGTCATATAGACCTTATCGGCCTTTTTAATCGAATTCTTGGCCTGAAACAAGCCAAAAAGAACATCGCTCTTTTTATAGAGGTCGGTTTCGGGAGAGTTGACGTATTTCGGCGATGGGTCGGTGCTACTCATCTTCCGTCCAGCAAAAGCAATCACCTTTCCTGTCACCGAATAAATAGAGAACATCACACGATGTCGAAACAAATCGTAATGCGTTCCGTTATCGCGCAGTTTCAAAAGCCCAGCCGAAACCATAACCTCGGCATTAAACCCTTTGACCTTGGAATGACCGGCCAAAGCCTCCCACGACTCTGGACTATAGCCTAGCCCCCATTTTTTTATCGTCTCAACGGTGAAACCGCGCTCCTTGAAATAGGGCAAACCAATCGACTTACCCTCTTCGCCATCAAACAATTGATTGACGAAAAAACCTTGGGCAAAATCTACCGCGGCCTGAATGGATTCTCGCTGACGTTGGGCTTCTTGATGCGCATCCTGATTCTCAACATGCGTTTCCTCCAACTCTACTCCAAATCGCTTCGCGAGGCTTTTTGCCGCCTCCACAAAATTCAAATTATCAATATCCATCATAAACTGGATGGCATTGCCGCCTTTCTGACAGCCAAAGCACTTGTAAATACCTATGGAAGGAGAAACAACAAAGCTTGGGGTCTTCTCATCGTGGAACGGACAACAGCCCTTATATCGGGGGCCAGAGCGTTTAAGCGACACAAAATCACCCACTACATCCTCGATGTTAACCACATTTAGCAGTTGTTCGATTGAGTTTTGAGTAATCATGTGAATTGAATATTAGAGAAACGATTAGATTTGCAAAGTACTTCATCTGATACAACAATTCCAATCATGGACGTAAAGAAACATATCCAAGACCGCGCAGCCTCTATTTTGCCGGCGTTGGTCGACATTCGCCGACATATCCACCAAAATCCGGAGCTATCGTTTCAAGAACACGAAACCGCCGCTTTGGTAGAAAAAGAATTGCATGCATTGGGCCTAAAAACCCAAAGATTGGCAAATACAGGGGTGGTTGCGATCATCGAAGGAAAAAATCCATCGAAAAAAGTTGTCGGACTCAGGGCAGATATGGATGCGCTTCCTATTGTTGAAGTGAATGACGGCAGAGTCTATCGCAGCAAAAAGGAAGGTGTGATGCACGCTTGTGGTCACGATGTCCATACAACCAGTTTGTTGGGTGCCGCAAGAATTTTAACAGAACTGAAAGACGAATTTGAAGGTTCGATAAAACTCGTTTTTCAACCGGGCGAGGAAAGACTTCCCGGCGGCGCATCGCTTATGATTGCCGAGGGCGTACTTCAGAATCCAAAAGTGGATGTCATGATAGGTCAGCACGTGATGCCCGGCATCGAAACAGGTAAAACTGGATTTCGTCCTGGATTGTACATGGCGAGTACCGATGAGATTTATGTAAAAGTAACGGGCAAAGGCGGACATGGTGCGATGCCACACTTTAACATAGACCCGGTGCTAATCAGCGCGCATTTAATCGTTGCATTACAACAAATCGTTTCGCGCGCCGCAAACCCTGCCATCCCATCCGTTTTGAGTTTCGGCAAAGTCATAGCCCAAGGTGCAACCAATGTAATTCCCAACGAAGTCATTATAGAAGGTACTTTTAGAACCCTCGATGAAAACTGGCGTGCGGAAGCCCATCAAAAAATGCTAACCCTAGCAAAAGGATTGGTAGAGGGTATGGGTGGAACGGTTGATTTTGATATAAAACGCGGATATCCGTTTTTGAAGAACAACGAAGACCTTACAGAGCGACTTCAATCAGAGGCAAAGTCATTTTTGGGGGAACAGAATGTGGAACCACTGGGAATTTGGATGGCCGCCGAAGATTTTTCATACTTTACCCAAGAAGTTCCGAGCTGTTTTTATCGATTGGGTACGAGAAATGAAGCGAAGAAAACTACTTTTAGTGTACATCATCCCAGTTTTGATGTAGACGAAGATGCACTGGAACAGGGTTGCGGATTACTCGCTTTTCTGGCTATTTCTGAGCTCAAACGCTAAGAGAAAATTACGCCCCGATTGTAAAGCGCAAACTATCTACAGCGGCATCCCAAATAGAGGCTGCGCTCTCCTCATCTCCTGAATTTACAAATTCAGTAATGATCAAATCGATATCCAATGTGATGGCATCTTGCTGAATTCTAAATTCTAAAAATTCATCAGAATCCACTGCATCTACAATTTTAAAGCGTACATATTTACTCTGCACGGCTTTTACCAATAATGCATCCATTTCGGTACCATCATCCCACTTAAATTTGTAATTTTCACCATTTTTCACGCCAACATGATCGGCGAACCAATTCTGCAAACCGGAAGGATTAGAAATATACTGATATAAAATATTAGGGGAAGAACGCAATGCGTATTCTAGTTCCAATTTGGTTCGTGAGGTTGAAGTTGAGGCCATAATTACTGTTTTTAATAAAGGGTAATGTCGCAAAAAAAACAATTTAGTGTTAAATTCAAAATGTTTCGGCATGATGAAGTAATTATCTTTGCATCAATCATGGCCCAAAGCAGATTTTTCTTAACCTCATTGATACTCTTACTTTCGGGGTGGGTCGCTGTAGGCTTGGGATTAAACGATTCTGCTTCCAATTGGATTCATCATTTTTGCAATCATACCACAGATAATTTTTTTATCCACTTTTCGTGGTTGGCGGAGTGGCTATTGATTGTTTTGGCAATTTTGACCGGTTTTTACTTTAATCCAAAACGTGGACTCGTATTTGGAATCGGACTTGGAATTCAATCAATTTTTGTGGCCCTCGTCAAGACATGGTTCAACGCCCCTCGTCCAATTGAAGCCAAATTTTTCCAATTAAGGCACATTGATAACCTCGAAATTCACCATTGGCAGTCGTTTCCAAGCGGACATACCGCCGTGGCATTTTTCTGCATGGGTTTAATCGCAATTTCAATCAAAAATTTACAAAATTCTACGGTTTGGGGCATCACTTGCGCCCTCTTCGCCGCAGGCATCGGATATTCAAGAATCTATTTAGGACAGCATTTTCTGTTTGATGTTTGCGCCGGTGGAACCATCGCCGTTTTATTCCTCCAACTGAGTTACCAATATTCAAAAAAACTAGGTTATGATGTCTAAATTTCACGTACACCTCATCATTACCGCACTGGCCATCATCCTTTTTTTGCCAGGATTGGGACTCGTCCATTTATTCGATTGGGATGAACTCAACTTCGCCGAATCCGCCCGCGAAATGGTTGTCAGCCGAAACTACAAATACATCCAAATTGCCTTTGAACCGTTTTGGGAAAAACCACCCCTATTTATTTGGATTCAAGCGTTTTTTGTCGACCTATTTGGCGACCACACCTGGGTCTATCGACTACCCAACGCCATCGCCGGCATCATCACCGCAAATGTTGCCTACCATATCGGCAGTTATTTAGGTCGACGAACATTAGGCATTTTTTGGGCCTTAACGATCACGCTCACCTTTGCTCCTTTGGTATATTACAAATCCGGCATCATCGATCCGGTTTTCAACTTATTGATATTACTTTCAATTTGGCACTGGTACCGAATTACTCGCTGCGATGTTGAAGGACATAGACCCCACGGACACTATTTATTATCCGGTGTATTTATAGGCCTAGCCATTCTCACCAAAGGCCAGACCGCATTGATAATCATGGGTGCAGTTGCCTTTGTGATGACGGCCTTTCGAGGTCGCTGGCAAGACATTTTATCTCCTCGCCTTTTCATTCTAATTGGTGCGATGGTTGCAGTGGTTGCCATCTGGGTCTACCCACTTTATCACAATTTGGGTCCTCAGTTCTTTGACTCCTTCATTGCCTATCAATTGGAATTGGTTAAAGGACAAATTGCTTGGCACAATCAACCATGGTTTTACCATGCGATTGTTTTGCTGTTACTCTGCTTCCCGGCAATTGCATTGGCGATTCCTTATTTGGGCCAGCGCGGAGAGGAAGACTTTGAATTGGAAAGTTGGCATACCGTTATGCGAATCTTGTTTTGGTTCGTTTTGATACTGTTCAGCATCGTCACAACCAAAATCATTCACTACAGCAGCTTATGCTGGTTCCCACTCACCTACTTCGCAGCCTATCACACCTATCGAATCCACACCAATCGCGGGACCAATTTTATCATTCAGAAATCACTCTTATTACTGATCGGCCTAATTTGGACAGCCCTTTTGTTGATCTTACCTCTAGCCATTGTCAATCCCGAAAAATTAACCGTTTTAGCCAAAAATTTAGATAGTTTCTCAATTCAACAACTTCTAAACCCGCAGCCAATGCATTGGCTACAAAAGATCTCATTGTTTATACCAGGGGCCATTGCCATTTCGGTTTTTCTACCCCTAACAGTGAAGAATTTTTTCCAAGAGCAATTGCACCCCGGAAAATTGATTTTAGCCTTCGGAGGAATCGGATTGACGGTTTACTACTTCCTTCTTCCGGTTGTATCACAGATCACCCAAGACGAATTAATCCATACCGTTCACAAAGAAACCCAAATCAACAAATTGGTGGAGACACATGGATTCAAATCCTTCGCACTTTACTATCACGGAAAAATGCAACCCGCTGATTTTAATGGGTATTGGATGAAAGATACCTTCGTTCAAAACAGGACTATTAACCAATCCTATCCAAAACAATGGGGCAAGCGTGTTTGGATCAAAGATGGCCAACCAAAAGAATCTGCGCGTTTAATAACGAAATGCAACTACTTGACAGACAAGTATTTTCTTTTCCAGTTTCGACCGGTTGATACAATTGGTGCGTATTGGGTTTGGCAGCGGAAGTAGAAATTAATTGAATTTACAGAATTGTATTATATTGCGAGTTAAGCAACCTCTAAGGGCAGAATATGAAAGAAAAAAAACGCTGTATTATCACGTCAGAATGGGAACTTGGGGCTGGAAAAATGGGCGCTAGTCATGGGCCAAAATCCATTTTACATCATATAGAATCATCCAACGAAGAAGCATTTGACGAAATCCCCGTGATTGAAATCAAATCAAACGAAATAGCCAACGTAGAGCAGTCGACTCCGTTTCTAAAAAATGGTGCAGCGCTAATTGAACACCAACAAAACTTTGCATCCTCTGTCGCCAAGCAACTCAAAGACGGATATCGTTGTTTATTGCTCACGGCCGACCACAGCAACGGAATTGGCGGTGTAAGCGGTTTAGCACAATGCGTACCGATAGATGAAATTGGTGTTATTTGGATTGATGCGCATTTCGATTTGCATTCGCCATACACAACCCCCTCTGGCAACAGCCATGGGATGACGGTTAACGCGTTGCTCAACAACGACAATAAATGTCAATCCGTGCGCACGTTGGACGATACAACTATCCAACTTTGGGACCGTTTAAAATTGATCAAAGGCAATGCCGGCTTACCCCCAGAAAATTTGATTTTTATAGATGTACGTGATTTTGAAAGTCAAGAAGCCCATTTGGTGGAAGAATCTGAAATCGCATGGATCAAACCTTCAGAAATCAACAAAAATGGCATCGACGCCTGCATCGAAAAGATTTTTGACACCTTGAGCCATTGCAACTATTTATATGTCAGCTTTGATGTCGATAGCTTAGACACCGACATCGCAAAAGCCACTGGAACGCCCGTAGACGGTGGTTTGAAATTGGAGCAAGCGCAGAAACTACTGGAAGCTTTGGTGAGTGATTCGCGCACGCAATGTCTAGAAATTACGGAGTTCAACCCTGCACTGCCCCATCCGGAACTACTATTGCCCGCGATTGAGACATTACTGCTCCCAATCCTATAATTAGTCCTTTCGATTTTCAATCAACCACTGTAGGGTATCCACCCCATCGGCAAAATCATCGAGCTGTGTGCACTGGGTATTTCCAAATGTCATTGCGTTGGCAACAGGCATATTAGAAACCGTGCACTGCAAAGCATCTCCCCACTCAACCAACTTCTGAGCAACACCGTCAACCGAATCGTAAAAGGAATAATTGAGCATCCCAACCGGTGCATATAACTCCGGCTTCTCCTTGGCAATTAAGTACCCCGTATCAATATGAGGGTCTAAATTCATCAGCAACAACGCCCGGTGATATTCGTAATTGTTCGCGTATTTGTTGTGATTCCGTATCCAGTCAAAATGCACGTCCCAACATTGAAACAATG
>CANHXF010000056.1 GCA_947464515.1 Flavobacteriales bacterium | reverse complement strand
GAATTTTGTGGGGTTGAGTGAAAACGTGTCCGTTGGTGATAAAGGTCTAGTTACGACTTCCGAAATTAAAGACGAGCGGGTTGATAGCTTGAAAGGGGGGAGCGAAATCTGGGTTGCCATTGAGGATGTAGTTGTAGGTCGATTTGTCCTCAGCAGTGCATTTCGAGCTGGATTACAAGGCATGTTTCATCGGCTCTTAAAAGGCGGAGTTCGCTTGAATTTGTTTAGCGGAGATACCGATGGTGAGCGATTGCTTTTGGAAAATCTGATGCCTCCCAATACGGATTTATTGTTCCAACAGAAACCGCATCAGAAGCAAAATTTTGTGAAAGAACTGAAGCAAAAAGGAGTGTCAGTGATGATGGTGGGCGATGGGTTGAACGATGCTGGAGCCCTGATGGAGGCGGATTTTGGGATTGCTGTTTCCGATGATATGGGTTATTTCTCTCCGGGTTGCGATGCGATTATCAGGGGAAGCTCATTGTCTACATTGGATTCACTGTGGCGAATTGTAAAACGGGGCAAGCGAGTGATTTGGTGGAGCTTTTTTATTAGCATATTATATAATGTGGTGGGTTTGAGTTTTGCCGTTAGTGGCAATTTGAATCCCATGATCGCGGCCATATTGATGCCGGCGAGTTCCATAACTATAGTATTGTATACTTGGATTGCGACCCTTTTTGGCGGTTGGCGGGAGGGGTTGAAACTCTGAAAAACATGATAAATATCAGCCTTTCAATTGAGGTTTGTCATTGAACGGGTCGGCGAATATTCTTCACTTTGAATCAAGAAATCCAAACATCCTATGTCGGTCGTAATTATTCTCATGATTTGTAGCATTTGTATCGCAGGAGGCTTCTTGTTGGCCTATTTGTGGAGTGTAAAAAAGGGGCAGTTCGATGATTTAGAGGCCGATGGTTTTCGCATATTAATGGAACACAAACCCGCATCAAATCGGGAAAAATCAAAAATTAACTTATCAAAAAATAAATAACCCTATGCAACTAGAACGCTTTTCGTACGACAACAAAATTGTAAAATGGTTTGCCATGGCAACCATGGTTTGGGGCATCGTTGGATTTTTGGCTGGATTGCTAATTGCGCTGCAGTTGGCTTTTCCTGCGCTGAATTTCGACTGGGCGCCTACCACCTTTGGCCGGATGAGGCCGGTTCACACCAATGCAGTGATTTTCGCCTTTGTGGGAAATGGAATCTTCTTGGGAGTCTATTATTCTCTCCAGCGATTGTGTAAAGCACGACTTTATAGTGATTTACTCAGCAAAATCCACTTCTGGGGCTGGCAGCTAATCATTCTTTTTGGCGCATTGTCTTTGTGGATGGGCTACACAACGGGTAAAGAATATGCCGAATTGGAATGGCCTTTAGATATCGCTATCACTTTGATTTGGGTGGTGTTTGGGGTGAATATGTTCGGCACAATCTTAAAACGTCGTGAAGGACATCTATACGTCGCGATTTGGTTTTACATCGCCACTTGGGTTACAGTCGCGATGCTTCACATCGTCAATAGCATCGAACTGCCTATCGAATTTATGAAGAGCTACAGTTGGTACGCTGGGGTTCAAGATGCCTTGGTTCAGTGGTGGTATGGTCATAACGCGGTCGCATTCTTTTTAACAACGCCATATTTGGGTTTGATGTATTATTTCTTGCCTAAAGCAGCGAATCGACCGGTGTATTCGTATCGGTTATCAATCATTCACTTTTGGGCATTGATTTTCATTTATATCTGGGCCGGACCTCACCACTTGCTCTATACTGCTTTGCCCGATTGGGCCCAGAGTTTGGGTGTGGTGTTCTCGATAATGCTGATTGCGCCAAGTTGGGGCGGTATGATCAATGGATTGCTCACATTGAGAGGTGCGTGGGATAAGGTGAGGGAAGATGCGGTGTTAAAGTTCATGGTGGTTGCGATAACCGCTTATGGTATGGCCACTTTCGAAGGCCCGCTTTTGAGTTTGAAAAACGTAAACGCGATTTCTCACTTTACTGATTGGACGATAGCACACGTGCATGTGGGGGCTTTGGGATGGAATGGTTTTCTGACATTTGCGGTTTTGTATTGGTTGATACCCAGAATGTGGCGTACAGAGTTGTATAGCAAGACCTTAGCCAATACGCACTTTTGGTTGGGTACGTTGGGGATTATATTCTATGCGGTTCCAATGTATTGGGCTGGTTTTACTCAAGCGCTTAACTGGAAGGCGTTTACGCCCGAAGGTGTTTTGCAATATCAATTTTTGGATACGGTGAAAATGATTGCGCCGATGTACATGCTTAGAAGTTTGGGTGGATTGCTCTACTTGTCGGGGACCATCGTGATGGTCGTGAATCTATGGAAAACCATGGCGCAGGGTTCATTTCAAGCCAACGAAGAGGCAGAAGCGCCCGCCTTGGTTAAAGTTTCATCACACAAAGGAGAACATTGGCATCGATTTATCGAAAGAAGACCCTTGCAGATGTTGTTATTTAGTTTGATTTTGGTTGGCATCGGCGGTGCCATCGAATTGATCCCAACCTTTTTGGTGAAGGAGAATATACCCACAATCAGTGCGGTGAAACCCTATACGCCACTAGAATTGCATGGACGAGACATTTACATTTCTGAAGGCTGTTATACCTGTCATTCTCAAATGGTGAGGCCCTTCCGCGATGAAGAAGCTCGCTACGGCGAATATTCAAAAGCTGGCGAATTTGTTTACGATCACCCATTTCAGTGGGGCAGCAAACGCACCGGCCCAGATTTGGCAAGGGTAGGAGGGAAATATCCCAACTCCTGGCATTTCAATCACATGTATCAGCCTAGTAGCACAAGTTTTAATACCATCATGCCGCGGTATTCGTGGTTGCTAACCAGTGGAATTGATATCATGCGTACGCCAAAAATGATTAGGGCGATGCAAACTTTGGGTGTTCCGTATCCTGCAGGGTATCACAACCAAGCCAATGCAGATTTGGAAAAACAAGCCAAGGCCATTAGCGCTGATTTGATCAAAGAAAAAGAAATCAAACAGATCATGGAATTCGAAGGAGTCAAAGACCTTACGTATACCAAAATGGTTGCGATGATTGCTTATCTGCAGCGCATTGGTACCGACATCAAAACTGTTCCAGCCAGTGCTAAACCCATTCATTGATAGGCCATGAAATTTATCAATTATTTAAAGTCCATTGAGAATGTGAGCATATACCCGATGATCTCATTTGCGCTCTTTGGCGGGGTCTTCATTTTCGTGCTCATTTATGTTTGGAAAGCAAGCAATCAATATATCAATCAAGCAAAACAAATCCCATTAAACGATGAAAAATAGCATTTTGTTATCAAACATGGCTGTGACGAATGCGGCCCCTTTTACCGAAAATTTGGTCCCCTGGGTTCTCACTTTTACCGTGGCATCCCTGGCCTTGGTGATTCTGGTTTTGGCGATGCTCGTGCTTCGAGTGGCAATCCAAAAAGCCAATGTGAACCTTGAAAAATTGGCTAGTCCTATAAAATGTGGGACAGACTCTTGCGAATGCAGCACAGATAAATCAGATCCGGCTGATGCTTTGCCAGATTATGTAATTCCTATCGTGAAGAAGAGCCTACTCATGGTTTTTGCACTACTTAGTGTGATGAAGATTTCAGCCCAGGATGCATCAACTGCGACACAATACATCCCCATCGACTGGTCGATTACCGGTGACCGCCTAAATTTCGCCTTATTGGGTGTGATAGGTATCGAAGTACTGGTGATGTTGTATTTCTTGCGATGGTTGAGGGTTTTGGTTTTGCCCGTTTCAGAAAAGAAGGAAATCGCTCAGACGGCATCAAAAACAAACCGATGGTGGGATCGATTTAATAAGTCGGTCTCTATCGATAAAGAGAAGGATGTTCAGCTCGACCACGATTATGACGGGATCAAAGAATTGGATAATTCCCTGCCGCCCTGGTGGATTTACGGGTTCTACTTTACGATCCTCTTTGCAGGTGTTTACATGTATCGATACCATATTTCCAAGTCATCTCCTTTGCAAGTGGAGGAATTGGCGATTGAAAAGATTCAAGCGGAAAAAGATAAGGTCGCATTTATGGCAACCCTAGCAAACAATGTCGACGAAACTAGTATCGCTTATAACCCAACGGCGGAATTGCTTGCCGATGGAAAGGCAATATTTGTCAAAAATTGCGTCAGTTGCCACGGTCCTGAAGCGCAAGGTGCATCTATCGGGCCCAATCTAACCGATGAGTATTGGATTCACAAGGGAGGTATCAAAGACATCTTTAAAACCATCAAAAATGGGGTTCAAGAAAAGGGGATGATTCCCTGGGGACAGCAATTGTCGAATGCCCAGATTGCAGCGGTAGCCACATTTATCAAGTCACTGCAAGAAAGCCATCCCACCAATCCAAAAGCACCCCAAGGCGATAAATATGAAGAGGAATCTGAGAATTCCAGCAGTTCCGATTCTGTAGCGGTGGAATCTGAGGTGAAAAAGTAAAATGGACAAACAAAGCGATTCGTTTAGAGATCATTCGGCAACGATTGATGATAACGGCAAGCGAAAATGGGTGTTTGCCTATAAGCCCAGAGGCCGATTTTATTCGGCAAGAACCTATTTGACTTGGGTTTATTTGCTCTTTTTCTTCGGACTTCCATTTGTGAAAGTCCACGGGGAACCTTGGTTGCTGTTGAATATAATTGAGCGAAAATTTGTGGTTTTTGGCTTCGTTTTCTGGAGTCAGGATTTCTACCTGTTTGGGATTACGATGATTCTGTTCGTGGTCTTTATTATCGTTTTTACCGTTGCCTTTGGTCGATTGTTCTGTGGTTGGGCCTGCCCGCAAACCGTTTTTATGGAGATGGTTTTTCGCAAAATCGAGTATTGGATTGATGGCGATGCCCCTGCCCAGCAAGCCCTGAAACGCAAGCCTTGGAATATTGAAAAAATTAGGAAGCGCGTTTTAAAATGGATCGTTTTTTATGCTATTTCCTTTTTGATTGGCAATACATTTTTGGCCTACGTTATTGGCATCGACGAAGTAATGCATTTGGTTTCGGATCCTTTTGGCGCGCATATGGGTGGTCTCGTTGCGATGATGGCTTTTTCCTTCGTCTTTTTCTTGGTTTACCTGCGTTTTAGGGAGCAAGTTTGCACAGTGGTTTGTCCGTATGGACGATTGCAGGGGGTTTTGTTGGACCGACATTCTGTTGTGGTTGCTTACGATTATGTGCGCGGTGAGCCCCGGGAAAAGCAAAGGAAAGGTGTTCAGAGAAAGGGCGGCGACTGTGTAGATTGTAATTTGTGCGTGCATGTTTGTCCCACCGGCATCGACATTAGAAATGGGACTCAACTGGATTGTACGAATTGCACTGCTTGTATGGATGCCTGCGATTTCATGATGGAAAAAACGGACAGACCACTAGGTTTGATTCGATATGCTTCAGAGTCGAATATCGCCGATGGCAAACCCTTTGTGATCACCCCGAGATTAAAAGCCTATATCGCCGTTTTGATTTTACTGTTGATTGGTTGGCTCGCGATCCTATTCACACGAAGTTCTGTTGATATGGAGGTTAGAAAAGTCTCCGGTTTGCTTTATCAAGAACGCAAAAATGGGGATGTGACTAATTTGTATAATTTCATGTTTTTGAATAAAAGTCATTACGATTATTCGCATCTTCATGTGAGAATCATTGATGCCGATGCTCACGTTGAGTGGATTGGTGGTGATTCCTCTATTCGATTGCCCAAGGAAGCAATGCTGAGGCTCACAGGATACGTAGTGATGAAAAGTAACGCCATCGTACATCGGCAGCGCAAAATCACTGTGGCTTTGTACGATGAAAATCATTTGATACAATCAGAAAAAACAGCCTTTTTGGCGCCGTTATCAAACAAATAAACTTGACGATGAAAAATCGAATTGTAAAAAAAGAATTTCACATGAATTGGGGTGTAGGCATTGCAATTGTCTACATTCTATTCGTATTGGGTATGCTGACATTGGTTTTTAAAAGTAGGAGTCAGAAAATCGACTTGGTGACGGAAAACTACTATCAGCAGGAGTTGGCATATCAAGAGGAGATTGATGCAAAGCAAAGGGTTGAAGATTCCGGATGTATGCCAGTGATTCAAAAAAAATCGAATCAATATCAAATCCAAATACCCGGTTCAAAAGGCAATCCCATTCAGGGAAGTTTGTTGGCGTACTGCCCATCCAATAAGAAAGCGGACCGATTGATCTCGTTGAAACCTACAAACGATGGCCAGTGGCTGCTGGATTTGGAAAGCTTGTCGACATCTCAATACATCCTAAAGCTTCATTGGTCTAAAGGCGGAGAGATATACGCCGCTTCGCTTCCATTTAAGAAATAAGCATGTGGGTTTCGTTCTTAACAGGCATAATACTGGGACTAGCCGGATCACTGCATTGTGTTGGCATGTGCGGCCCCCTCGTATTGATGGTTTCGGGTGGATTTTGGAGCTCCGTGATTTATCATTTGGGTAGAACACTTGTGTATTCCATTTTGGGTTTTTTATTTGGTTGGGCATTTCAATTGACACAGTTAGGGGCGTTGGAGCAGATGGTGAGTTTGGCTTTTGGTTCGATTTTTTTGTTGCTCGCCTTGAGCGAAAGGATGGATTGGTTTCATTTAAATAATATAAAATTGGTAGGCCATAATTCTGAGGTGATGAACTCCTTTGGTAGAATCTACGCAAAGTCAGGATTGGGATGGAAGTTTTTCGCAGGGATGCTAAATGGAATGTTGCCTTGTGGTTTGGTGTATGCGGCGTTGCTTGCTTCGATGGCTCAGAAAGGGGCTTACGGGGGAGCCATTTTTATGTCGGGTTTTGGATTGGCAACAATGCCGGCCTTATTACTTGTGGGTGCGTTTTCGTCGTTTGTGAAATCGTTTATAAAAAAACAAGGCAAGAATCTGTTGCCAATTTGGTTGCTGATTATGGGATTGATTTTTTTACTGCGAGGATTAAACTTAGGCATCCCTTATGTATCGCCAAAACTGGATAACGTGAATCAGAAAGGAGGTAATTGCTGTGAAAAATAGTCAAATAATGAAAAATATTGATGCTGGTCATTTTTGCTTAAATTTGGTTGAACAAATTAGCCCTGAAGAAATGTCCTTTAACCATGAACCCGTAGATTGTGAGAATTGTAAAAAACGATTCACGTCTGTGTTTTGTCGCGTTGAAAATGACACGATGACAGCCATCAACGATGAAAAAATTTGCACGCCCTATAAAAAGGGTCAGGTTATTTTTCATGAAGATTCTCGCCCGTTGGGCATTTTTTGTGTTAATCGCGGGAAGATTAAATTGGTTAAGACCGGCGATGATGGAAAAGAGCAAATTTTACGTTTGATTAAGCCCGGTGATTTGATGGGCTATCGCGCCTTGTTGAGTGGAGATAAGTACAGTGCTTCGGCGGTAGTGCTGGAAGAGGCCGGGATTTGTTTCATCCCAAAGGAGTTGTTTATGGCGGTGCTTCAGAAAGACGGACAACTGTCGTTTGAAATCATGAAGATGTTGAGCGATGATCTCCGGAGAGCCGAAGTGAGTATTACACATTTCGCACAAAAACCGGTAAGAGAACGTTTGGCGGAAGCTTTATTGTTTATCAAAGAATCCTATGGGTTCAAGGAAGATGGAAAAACCATCGACCTAAAAATATCGCGTGAGGATTTGGCGAATTTGGTCGGCACTGCCACTGAAACCACCATCAGGCTGCTAGGTGAATTGAATCACGAAGGGGTGGTCCACTTGGAAGGCAAAGCCATCGAAATTACCAATCTCAAAGAATTGGTAAAGATTGCAAACCTAGAGGATTGATTAAATTACGCCTTCTTTACGAATTCGCTTTTTAGCGCCATCCCACCAAAACCAGGGACTTTGCAGTCGATATTGTGATCGCCTTCCACCAAACGGATGTTGGTTACTTTCGTTCCCACTTTGATGCTTTTCGAAAACCCCTTTACCGGCAAATCTTTGATTATGGTTACCGAATCGCCATCTACCAATAAATTGCCATGAGCGTCTTTTACAACGAGCCCTGCCGTTTCGGTCGATACCTCAGTAGGATTCCATTCGTGATTACACTCTGGGCAAATCATCAAATCTCCCGACGGGTAGGGGTATTCGTAATTGCAATTGGGACACTTGGGGTCGGTCAACATGGTTCTTGTGGGTTGGTATTTTTGGGGATTATTGGAAGAAAATATTCGTAGGTAGGATTAAAAGGGGATCTGTAGACAGGGTTAATTAGCGATATGAATATTGATTTGAACGTCTTGTTCGATTTCTGGGTGTAGACTTTTGGAAACGGGACAAGTATGAGCCACGCGTTTTAGACCTTCTTGCATTCTATCGGTTGCGGTAGAGGGCAATGTGATGTTGATAATGGCGCTGATTTTGCCAATTCTGCGTGGGTCCGACATCATATGTTTCGTTGTTTCGGCCTCGATGCTGATGATTTCGAATTCTTTGAAATCCGCATAAATCGCCATGGTGGTGATGATGCAAGTGGTTAAGCTCAATGCGCATAAATCGGTGGGTGAAAATGCCGATGCCAATCCTTTGTTATCCAGGGGTGCATCTGTGAAAATTTCAGTACCGCTGTGGGTGTGAATATTGCTGCATCGCAGTTTTCCTAAGTATTTTGTTGTTGCCGTTGCCATGCTTCAAAATTAAGGATTCTAATTGAACAGAATATGACGGATGTCGTTTAAATACCAAACGCTCCGAAGGAGCGTTTGG
>CANHXF010000055.1 GCA_947464515.1 Flavobacteriales bacterium | reverse complement strand
CTCCACGGGGTCTCCAGCCTCTCAAACTGTTACTACCACCAATAAAATATCGCTTATCGTAAGGAATCACACTGCTGTTCCAATAAGGGATGGCCATGCCAAAGTTTGCTCTAAAAGCGATGCTATTGAGTTCGTCGATGGTGCGTTTGATGCGAATTTCTGATTCTATTTTGGCGTACTGAAAATAATTAACCCCCATGAATTGATAAGAACTGTCGGGGTTGTAATTGTCTTGGAATAGGTATCGGGCGAGTCGGTGAAGGTTTCCGGAGGTTTCGAATCCGAAACGACCAAAGAAGTAGGTTTGACCGGGTTTGTTTTTGTTGTTGGTATACAGTCCTCCAAATTTTGCGGCGGTGATAATTTGGTCGGTAAAAACGCGTTTTACGAAATCTTGGTCCAACTGTGGAAGCGTTGGCAAAAATGCTGCAGAGATTGCATTTCGGTTAAAGCTCAATTCAACGGGGGTGTAATACCAACTTAAATTGGGTCGTGTGTACTGCAAGGAAATGGAGGCGGGGAGTGAACTTCTTTTAAAATTAGGATTGTTCTCCAATTGGTAACTCAGCGAGAATACTGTGTTTTTGCGCTGATAGCTATTTTTTACTTTAATTTTATCGAGCAATGAAAAGTTTGGTAGAGAGAGTCTGGCGTTGAATCCTTGTTGTAATCCATATCGGATATTATCGTTATCGCCGCGTTTGAAAATTGCCTCGTAGCTGGTTACTGAGCTGATTTTTAAGCTTTCTCCGTTGCCCAATGCATTTCGATTGTTGAGCGATACGATGCCTGCAAGACCGAAACTACGCTGACTTTGGGTTTGAAAGTTGGTTCCTGAACTTCCTTGTGGTGAGTAAAGGGCTTGGGGTTCGATTTGGGTATAAATTCTTGGGATGGCTTTCGCCTCAATTTTGGTGATGATGAGGTGGTTTACGGTATCCACTTCTTGGTGTAAATCCACGTAGGAGAAAAGTCCCATTTCTACCAGGGCGACATAGGTTTGATTGGTTAGGGATTGGCTGAACCATCGGCCGGAGTCGATTGTGACAACTTGATCCATGATCTTGCCTTTGATAGGGTAATGGTTGAGTTGGAAATATTTGCCTTTGGATGAATAGGCTTGCGGCCATTGATTTTCCAAATAGATCTCAGAGCAAATGATGTTCAGATAGGTGGCGCCGAATCGGTAACGTTGAAATTTCGATTGGTTTAAGGGGTTGTTCAATTTGAGGAAAACAGCGCCCTCTTTTTTATCGGCCAGCGTGTCAATCTCATAATGAAAAAGGTCTGGTGTGGCATCGTAATAGCCTCTGTCGCGAAGTTCAATCGCCAATTTGTCTTTGGCTTCATTTAAGGCGTTTAAATTTACGGGCCACCAAAGTCGATAAGCCAAATTTTGTTCGACAAGGGTATCGATTAGGGGCTTAAGTGCTGTATCGTCGGGTTCCCTAAAAAACGAATTAAGTCGGTAGGGTTTCCCTGGCTCCACGATATAATCCACTTCGGCTTTGTGCTTTCCGTAGGTGACAATATAGCTGACCCTGTTATCGAAATAACCCAAGTTAAATAGGTGATTTCCGATGTTTTCGGCCGAAACGGCAGCGAGCGCTGTATCGATAAGGATTGGGGGTTCACCGAGTTTATTGCGAAGCTTTTTCCTCCAAGCGATACTGTCGTTTAGTTCCGGATGTTTGAAACTGCTACCCAAAGAATAGGCCCATAGGAAGACGGGTAATTTATTGAAAAGTACGCGTTTGTTGGGGTTGTGAAGGATTTGCGCTTTGAGTTCGGAGGCGCTGACGGTTTTTTTGGGGACGATAACAGAATTTCTTTTGAGCAGGTAACGATTTTCGGGGATGCTTTTTTTGACACCGCAGGCATGGATTAGGGTGACGACGAGCATGGCCCATAGGTACTTCGGGGAAAAATTCAGATATTTGCCTAGGTATGCCATCAATTGCTCAAATCAAGCACCTCGCATCGTTGCGAATGTCGAAGTACAGGCAAAAATATGGCCAATTTGTGGTAGAGGGTCGCAAACAGGTGGAGGAAGTATTCCACAGTGGATGGGAAATCGAGGGGATTTGGGGAACGCCTGCTTTTGCGGAGCGATTTTCACCGGCCTATGATTTTGAATGGATGACGGAGGAGGAGAATAAGAAATGTTCTGGATTTGACACGCCGCCGGGTGTGATGGCGTTGGTTCGGATGCCAAAAATGAAGGAGTTGGATTTGTTGGAGCCCTTTGTTTTGGCGTTGGACGGGATCAGTGACCCGGGAAATATGGGTACAATTATCCGACTTGCGGATTGGTATGGGTTGACGCAGATTTTGGCGAGTGAGGACTGTGTGGATGTCTACAATGCGAAGTGTTTAAGTGCCACTATGGGGTCGTTTCTTCGGGTGGAGGTAGTGTATAGTAAATTACACCCTGCGGCCGCAGGCCGCAGGGTGTATGGCGCCTTTCTGGACGGGACATCGGTGCACGGAATGAAAATGGAAAGCCCATCGATGTTGATTATCGGCAGTGAATCTCATGGGATTCGGCCGGAGGCCGAATCTTTGGTGACAGAAAAAATCACCATCCCCGGAAAAGGACATGCGGAGTCACTCAATGCGGGGATCGCAACAGCGATTTTACTCGATAATTTGTTGCGATAGACTTCGTTATATTTGTAAATAACCCATGAAGAGTGAAATTAGAATCAAGCTAGATGCTTTCATCGCGGCCTACTACAAACAGCAGTTTGTTCGTGGGTTGATGCTGGCAATGGCTGTGACTTTGCTGACGCTTGTGGGTTTGTTTTTGCTGGAAAATCAGCTTTGGCTATCGGTTCAATCCAGAACGATCCTTTTCTTTGGCATGTGGACACTGATTATCGCGCTCTGGGGCGTCTTGGTGCTACAGCCATTCTTAAAATTGCGCGGCGTGGGTAAAGTTATCTCCCATGAAGAAGCAGCGCGGTGGATTGGGAATCATTTTTCCGACGTTTCAGATAAACTTTTGAATTTATTGCAACTCGAGGATATGTCGGCCTCTTCGGTGGAGAACGATTTGCTGCTGCAAGGGATCGCCCAAAAAACAGTGGCCTTTTCCAATACTCCATTTATTCAAGCTTTGGATTGGTTGAAGCACAAGCGATGGATGTCGCGTTTGGCCATGCTGCTCGTTTTGCTTTTGGGTTTTTCTGCCTACCAATCGGCGGGAATTATCAATGGAGCCAATCGCGTATTTCATTATCAAACAGAATATGTGCCCCAAGCGCCATTTCGCGTCGAATTAACACCGGCGGAACTGGTTGCCGATCAAGGCAAAGATTTGATTGTGAATTTTAAGGTGGAGGGCAGCATTTTGCCCGAAAACATCGAGATAATTATCGATAAACAGGTTATTCGGGCCAAAAAAATCAAACCGAATCACTTTCAATATACCTTTTCCTCCGTTCAGGCTCAATTTGATTTCGGGATTCGCGCCATGGATTTTGATTTGGGCCATTACCAGGTAAATGTGAATCATCCTCCCCAATGGCAGGCGCTTTCGGCATGGGCAGATTATCCGGATTATACGGGTAGACCTGATGGGGAATGTGCTTCTACCGAGTTGCTGGAAGTCCCTGAAGGAACCATTATCACCTATGAATTGAAAGGCAAATATGTTTCTCAGTGGTTGGTGAAATCCTTTGGTGGCAGGTGGACATCCATCGGCGGTGCGGGTGAAAAAGGAACTTCGGCCACAGGTGGAGAAACATCCGATGCGTTGAATACAGCCAAATTACAGCAGCAGTATAAGGTCCGCGCCAATAGCAGTGGGGGTTTTGTTTTTGGAATGCGCGGTAAAAAAGGCCTTTCCGTGGACACATTCCTGAGTCGTTTGGAGGTGCAAAAGGATTTATTCCCCGACATACAATGTGAAACACAAGAGGATTCTGTGAAAATGGGTGTATGGTATTTTATGGGCTTAGCTGGCGATGATTATGCGGTTAAATCGGTCCATTTTTATCATAGGATTTTGCGTAAAAATGGTCGTTCCGGCGATACCAATTGGGTAAAGATGCCATTGTTTACCGGGAATGAATCTCAAGTTTCTGTCACCCACGCACTGGATTTGGGTTTGATGGGCATTCAACCCGGCGATGCGATTGAGTATCAATTGGCCGCCACAGATAACGATGCGTTGCATGGGGGTAAAGTGATGCGAACCCCGGTGAGGAAATTGGAAAGGCCTAGCAACGATGCGGTAGTGGCTCAACTAGAAAAACAAGAGGCTGGCATTGGTCAAGGAATGAGCAAATCTGTCAAGAATTTGGAAAAATTGCAAAAAGAAGCCAAGCGTTTGCAAGAATCCTTACAACAAAGCGGACAGAGTTGGGACCAAGAGAATAAAATCAAGAATTGGTTAAATGAGGAGCAGAAAATGCTTCAAACCATCAAACAACTGGAGAAAAAACAATCTGAGGTCAATAAGCAAAAGCAACGACTTGGAGAACAGTCGCAAGAATTGCAGAAAAAGAAAGATGCATTGAATGATCGACTCAAGCAGTTGAATAATCCAGAAATGCAAAAGCTGATTGATGAGATTCAGCGGTTACTTCAGCAGAAGGCCGACAAAGAGCAACTCAAGGAGTCGATGCAAAAGTTGAGCGAAATGAGTCAAGAAACCGCCAAGGAGATGGACAAACTCATGGAGCAGTTGAAGCAATTGGAATTGGAAGAAGCGGTGGATGCGGTGGCAAAAAGCATGGACGATTGGGCGAAAAAGGAAGAGGAGTTGGCCCAACAAGCCAAAGAGGAAAAGGGGAATCAAACATCGGATGCGTTAAAGGAAGCCCAAGAAGAACAAAAAGCGGCGCTGCAAGACATCGAAAAGAAAATCAAGGATGTGGAAGAGAAAAATGCGGAGTTGGAGAAGCCAATGGAATTGAAGACCGGGGAAGAGGATAGAAAAGAGGCGGGGGATGAGGCGCAAAAAGCATCGCAGGATTTGCAGAATAACAAGAAATCGGCGGCGTCGGAAAAGATGAAAAAATCCGCGCAGAAGATGAAAGAGGCGATGCAGAGCATGCAGAAGTCGTTTGAAGATCAACAAAAGAAACGCGCGGCTGAAGATTATCAAACCCTAAGGGCTTTGTTGGAGAATTTAATTGATGCATCGAACCGACAGGAAGCGAACTTCATGGAATTGCGCAAATTATCGTCGGATAATCCACGACTTGCGACATTGAATAAGGAGCAAATGCGATTGCGGGAGTCGTTGATGTTCATAGAGGATAGTTTGATGGCCTTGGCGAAACGTCAACCTATGATCGATAATTTCGTAACCAAGGAAATGAGTCGTGTGAATGTGCAAATGGGAATGGCGTTGGACAACATGAAAGTGAGAAATTCTCGCGGTGCGGCGGTTCATGAGCAGTTTGTAATGACGGGATTAAATAATTTGGCCGATATGCTGATGGAAAGTTTGCAAAATATGCAACAGCAGATGCAGAGTGATCAGAAGAAGGACGGCGACAAGAGTTGTAATAATCCCAACAAATCCGGAAAAGGTAAGAGTGGGAAACCCAAGCCAGGCGGTAAATTGTCTGATGCACAGAAGGCTTTGGGCGAGCAGTTGCAAAAAATGCAACAACAGAAACGCGGTAAGCCAGGTGAATCGGGCAAACAAGGCGAGCAGGGAAGTCCAAAGACGCCGGGTTCGCAGGGAGAATCGTCACAGGACGGACAGCGATCGCTCAATGAGGATTTGGCAAAAATGGCCTTGATGCAAGAGGCGTTAAGGAGGCAGGTGGAGCAGTTGAGAAAAGAATTGGGTCAGGAGGGAAAGCAGGGACTATCGAACGGACTTCAGGAGGTGGAGAAAATGATGGAGCAGCAGGAGAAAGACATCGTCAATGGGAAAATCACTCCGCAATCGATTGAAAGGCAGAAGCAAATCATGACGCGCTTGTTGGAGAACGAAAAGGCAGATAGGAAGCAGGATCAGGAGGATAAGCGGGAATCGAACAATCCGGGGAATTATATTCCGGAGGTGCCGGATGATATCAAGGAGGCGATGCGCAAAAAGGCGGAAGAACGCGAATCGATGCGAAGGATTCAACCGGCATTTAAGCCCTATTACAAACAAAGCGTGCAGAAATACCTTCAGATTTATTCGCGCTAAAAGTATCTTTGCAGTTCAATGTCAAAAATTACCATTACAGCAGCACTTCCTTATGCCAATGGCCCCGTTCATATTGGGCATTTGGCCGGTGTATATATTCCAGCCGACATTCACGCGCGGGTTCAGCGTTTGCGTGGTGAAGAGGTGTTGTTCATTTGCGGAAGCGATGAGCATGGGGTGCCGATTACTTTGCGGGCGAGAAAAGAGGGCGTGACATCGCAAGATGTGGTGGATCGGTATCATAAAATTATTGGCGATTCTTTCAGGGATTTGGGGATTTCGTTTGATATTTATTCAAGGACATCGAACCAAACGCATAAGGATTTATCGCAGGCGTTTTTTAAGAATTTATACGATAAAGGGGCTTTTAAGGAGATTCGTTCGGAGCAATATTACGATGAGCAGGCGGGTCAGTTTTTGGCCGATCGATACATCGTGGGAACTTGCCCTTCTTGTAAAAACGAGGGTGCTTATGGCGATCAGTGTGAAAAATGTGGCTCTACTTTGAGTCCAACGGAACTGCTAAATCCGAAATCTGCGTTGAGTGGAACAGTTCCGGTGATGCGCGAGACGATCAATTGGTATTTGCCATTGGATGAGATTCAGGAATCGTTTTTGAATGAGTGGATTGGCGGCAAATCGCATTGGAAAAGCAATGTTTTGGGTCAGTGTAAGAGCTGGTTGAACGAGGGTTTACGTCCGCGCGCCATGACAAGAGATTTGGAGTGGGGTGTTCCGGTGCCATTGGAAGGGGCCGACGGAAAGGTTTTGTATGTTTGGTTTGAGGCGCCCATCGGGTATATCTCGGCAACCAAGGAGCTGAGGCCGGATGATTGGGAGCAGTGGTGGACGGGTGATTCAAGGCTGATACATTTTATTGGTAAGGATAATATTGTGTTCCATTGTATCATATTCCCAGCGATGTTGCATTTGCGGGGCGATGGCTATGTATTGCCGGAGCAGGTGCCTGCCAATGAGTTTTTGAATTTGGAGGGGCAGAAAATATCGACAAGTAGAAATTGGGCGGTATGGTTGAATGAGTATTTGGAGGAGATGCCAAATCGGAAGGACGAGTTGCGCTATGTGCTCACGTCGATTGCGCCTGAGACCAAGGACAGTGAGTTTACATGGAAGGATTATCAGACCCGCGTGAATTCGGAGTTGGTGGGGATACTGGGCAATTTTGCCAACCGTGTTTTGGTGTTGATGCAGAAATACTATGAGGGTGTGATGCCAACGGTGGAGGCGGTACAGGAAAAGTATCGTTTGTTTGATCGTTCGGCGGTGGTAGGCGGCAAGCATCCGATGGTGGAGGAGTATATTGTGCCGGTGGTGAAGTTGTTGGGGCAGTATCAATTTAGGGATGCGCAATTTAAGATGATGGAATTGGCGCGTTTGGGGAATAAATATTTGGCGGATCATGAGCCATGGAAGTTGATAAAGACGGATGCGGATGGCACGGCGCAGGTGTTGAGTGAGGCGGTTCAGGTGTTGTACAATTTGGCTATGATGATGGAGCCGTTTATGCCTGAGGCGAGCGGAAGGTTGTTGGCTCAATTGCAGGTGAATCCGGATGCAAAGACAAGAAAGGATTTTTGGATGGCTGGCGATGGTGTGGATGGGGTTTGGTTTGAGTTGGCTGCTGGACATCAATTGGGAAGTCCGGGATTGTTATTTCAGAAAATTGAGGATGATGTGATTGAGGTTCAAATTTCAAAGCTGCAGGCAGCCGGCGCGGCGAATGCCGCGGCCGTTATCGCAGAATCAGCATCAAAAAGCAATAATTCGGGGACTGAAAACGACAAAAATATGAGTGGAGCAATTGAAGCCATGGCTGAAACTAAGCCGGAAGTAACCTACGATGATTTTGCGAAGCTAGATCTGCGCGTTGCAACCGTTGTGGCCTGTGAAAAGGTTGAGAAAGCCGATAAATTGTTGAAACTGACTTTGGAGGTGGGTGCCGAAACTCGGACCGTTGTGTCAGGGATTGCCTTGCATTTTTCACCCGAAGAAGTGGTGGGTAAGCAGGTGCTTTTATTGGCAAACTTAGCCCCCCGTAAAATGCGAGGCATTGAAAGTCAAGGCATGATATTGATGGCCGAAGATGCCGATGGAAAATTGGTGTTCATGAGTCCATCAAATGCAGTGGCTTCGGGTAGCGGCGTTTCTTGATGCGTTTTCTGTAACTGGATTTTATGGTCGCTTAGGACTTGATTCCTATGGGTATTTAACGCCTGAATTGCAATCGACATAAACTGGTCAACAATTTCTTCGTTGGTAGAATCTTGAAAGTAGCGTGGTGCGGTTTCTCGGGATTCGTGAAAAAACCGGTCTACAGCTGCGCCAAAGTTTATATCGATCTCGTTGATTACTTCTGCGCCAAATTCTTTAAGTGCGGCAGCGTTGCAGTCCTGTTCGTATTGACCTTTGATGGGGATGACCATAATTTTCTTGCCTAAATACAAAGCTTCGGCGGGCGTTTCAAATCCTCCGCCCGTGATGATCCCTTTTGCATGAATCATCGAATGGGAAAATGACTCTTTGCCCAAGGGGAAGAAAAGGCAGTTGTGAACGGTCTTCTTTTCTTTGATTCCGCTGCTGAAAATGTGGAATTTTAAATGGGTTAAACTCTTGACCTGCTTATAAATCTCTTCGTGGCCGTATTGGGCGAGGTAAATCGTGATGTGTCCTTGGTTCGATGGCTGTGCCTGGCGGATGTGCT